>JAJXWC010000102.1 GCA_021781855.1 Bacillota bacterium
TTAAAAAAGGTGATGTGCTGGCGGTGGCGCAAGTGGCTGGCATCATGGCAGCAAAGCGCACGAGCGAGCTGATTCCAATGTGTCATTTACTCGCTCTAAGCGGCGTGGACATCAGTTTCTCAGACAACGAGGTGGATACTCTGGAAATAGTCGCCGTGGTCAAAACGACCAATCAAACAGGCGTTGAAATGGAGGCCTTAACTGCCGTGCAAATCGCTGCGCTGACTGTTTATGATATGTGTAAGGCAATGGACCGCGGAATGCGAATTACGGACTGTCATTTGGTTGAGAAAATGGGCGGAAAGAGCGGTCATTTTATATATGGGAATTAGCAAATGGATATTTTGATTGGAATACTCTTTTTCGGTGGTCTAATTGGACTTTTCAGTTATTTTGTTCGTTTGAAATTACGATTTAAACGTGCTGGTGCTAACGCATTCGTTAGCACTTTCAAGGCATTTGGGATTGTTCTTGGACTTTATATAATTCTAGTTGCAGTTATTCTGCTGATTTGGTTTTTGTCAACAGTGCGTCCCCCTTCTTAGGCGGTGGGATAAGCAGTACTAGCTTCACAGCTTCGTTTTCTTATCTGCCGCTGTGTTGGAAATCGCTTATTTTAATCATCAACGGTGTAGTGCGAAAATGCAAAACAAGACAGGTTTCAAGGGCAAGGCAACCCACTCTACCATTTGTGGAGAAAAGCTCCATAGATGAATTAATCACTTTAAGAGGAATCAAATGGCAATCATAAAATTACAAACGAATCCGATTGATGTCGGGTATTACTACAGTCTGCTTAAAGAGCCAAAATACGGTGGCATTGATGTGTTTGTGGGAACTGTCCGTGAGTGGACAGGTGCGGAACATACCGATTTTATTGAATATACGGCTTATGAAGCAATGGCGGTCAAAGAGCTTGAAAAGTTGGCGGCACCGATTGAGAAACGAGGAGACCGAGTCGTCATTGTTCATCGGCTGGGCAAACTTGAATTGACTGATGAAGCTGTTTTTATCGGCGTGGCTTCTGCACACCGTGAGGCAGCATTTGACGGCTGTCATAGTATTATTGACCGACTCAAAGAAACCGTGCCGATTTGGAAAAAAGAAGTGGACGGAGAGACAGAGAGGTGGGGAAAATAGCAGTGAACAAAATTAAATTATTCGGCTTTTTGGCTGCTTTTCTTGCACCAGAAGTCGAATTGGAATTACCCTCAGAATTTGATAAGGCTACTATTTTGACGGCTCTGTCAAATCGTTTTCCTCATCAAAAATCTGATTTTGTCAAATGCAATGTGGCAGTAAATCAAGTTTATATTTTTGACGAAGTGGTCAAACGCGATGAAGTTCAGGAAATTGCGATTATTCCGCCAGTTTCAGGAGGATAAAAGCAATTAGCAAATAAAAAAACTGTGAACACTTTGTCACAGTTTTTTATATCAGTAGCGTGTGTCATCTTCATACTTCCTGCTGCTGAATAAGTCTCTAGTTCATTTTCGGTTATGGTCAATCAACTCATCAGCAGGTAGGGCAATCGCTTGGGCGTCAAGAAAGTTGAGAAATTTTTTGATGCGCCGTTGTCCAGTAGCGAGAAAGGTTGTTAAGTCAGCAGCTTCAAAAGTTAGATGTGCAATCGTAAAATAATGGTCAGCATAGCGATTTGGCTTATCCAAAAGCTGTTGGAGAGACTTCGCAGCAACTTCGGGATTGTCTACAGAGAGTATAAGCACATCAATAGGACTATTAACCCTAGTGGAAAGGGCATAAAGCGCAGAAAGCGGACCTTCTGCTACGTAGGGAGGCTCGTCAAGCAGCAATTCAGCTTGAGGAAATCTTGTCTGCAGTGCTGTCAAATTTGACAATTTGGCTGAAATATAAACAGGCGCTGTCAAATCTGATAAAGTCTTAAAACAGCGCTCAGCGAAGTTCTGATAAAGCGCTTTATCTCCATATTCAAAGCGTGAAGAATTGCCGCCAGCAAGTAGAAGTCCGATAGTCATGGGTTTATTATAACGCTTTTTTTGTCAATCAGCAATAATTGCTTTTCTGTCAAAAATGTTAGACAGCGCATTCTTTTGACAATATTCTTGACTTATAAGATAATTAAAGCATAAACGGTATTTCTAAACATTTTTGTAATTAAATGAAATTTTTGCCTATCAAATTCATCAAAATATTACATGATGCAAGAAGGAGAGGATTGATATGGAGAAGCAATCAACTAGGATAACGACAGGACTCATGCCGAATGAACCACGGCAAGGTGGCTTTGGACCACGTACAGATAAAAAATGGTCTCATGTTCCCTATCATCATCCAGCTGCAGGTTGGGGGGCAACGAAATCTGTTGGAAATGTTGTACTCAAACAACATGAGCTTTGGCGTGGAACAAAAGCGATGGTTACAATGAATCACCCCTGTAAAGGTTTTGATTGCCCTGGCTGCGCTTGGCCTGATGACCCAAACGGTATCATGCTGGATATTTGTGAGAACGGCATTAAGCATGCAACTGCTGAGATGACGAAAAAACGCACCAATGCCGAGTTTTTTGCGCAACATACCCTCACCGAACTTGCGACTTGGACAGATTTTGACCTTGAAGAGCAAGGGCGCCTGACTGAACCTTTTGTTTATGATGAAAAGACAGATAAATACGTACCGATTGCTTGGGAAAATGCGTATAAGCTTATGGCTGAGGAACTTAACAAACTTGACAATCCCAACAAAGCTGCTTTTTACACTTCTGGCCGCCTGAGTAATGAAGCCTCCTATGTCTATCAAGCTTTTGCACGCGAATTTGGTACCAATAATCTCCCCGACTGCTCCAACATGTGTCATGAATCAACAGGTCGTGCGCTAAAAGCTTCGATTGCAACAGCGGTTGGTACAGTTGATTTGCGTGATTGGGATGAATGTGATGCTTTGTTTGTTGTTGGAGCAAATTCTGCCTCCAATACGCCGCGTATGTTGACTGCACTTGCAGATTGTCATCGACGGGGAGCAAAAGTAGTACATGTCAATCCGCTCAAAGAGGCAGGCTCGACGAAAACCATTGTTCCTCATGAATTCGGCAGTATGGCAACTTTCCATTCGACACCGATTGGCGATTTAGACCTTCAGCTTCGTCTTTCTGGTGATTTGGCACTTTTTCGAGGCATTGCTAAGGTTGTATTTGAAGCAGACAAAGCAGGACGGGATAATGCGCTTGACCGTGCGTTTTTGACACAATATACGAAAGATTTTGAAGCCTACCGTGCGATTGTTGAAGCAACATCTTGGGAGGATTTGGTGCGTCAATCTGGGTTGAGTGAAGAAAAAATTCGTGAAGCAGGCGAGATTTATCTTACCGCAGACAAGACGATTATCGCTTGGTGTCTAGGATTAACTCAACAAGAATTCGCTGTGGATGCCATTCGCGAGATTGTCAATGTTCTTCTGCTTCGAGGTAATATCGGACGTGCAGGTGCGGGTCCTTCACCGATTAGGGGACACTCCAATGTGCAAGGCAATCGAACTTGTGGAATTGACCATCATCCAGGAGAAGCCTTGCTCGCTGCATTGGATAAAGAATTTGGCATTCATTCGCCACGTGAATTTGGCTCAGGTACAGTTGATGTCGTTATGGGAATGAATACAGGTGCTATAGAAGTCTTTGTCGGCATGGGAGGAAACTTCGTTCTTGCTGCACCCGACACACCATTTACCGCTGCCGGTCTCAATCAGTGTGCTTTGACTGTTCAAGTCTCGACAAAACTCAATCGCAGTCATATTGTTCATGGGAAAAAAGCACTGATTTTGCCTTGTTTAGGACGTACAGAACGTGATGAACAGACTTCCGGTCGTCAAATGGTTTCTTGCGAAGATTCAATGAGCTGGATTCAACTTAGTGACGGACGTAACCATCCTGCTTCTAAAAATCTGCGTTCAGAAGTAGCAATTATTTGTCAGATGGCAAGAGCAACGTTGCCAAATTCGCCTATTTCATGGGAAGCATTTAATGAAAATTATGATATGATTCGTGATTCTATGGCGCGCGTTTTACCTGGCTTTGAAAATTTTAACGAGAATGTGCGTCTGCCACGCGGATTTAGACGACCACAAGCAGCACGTAATCGTATTTTCGAAACGCCAAGTGGACAGGCAGAATTTTCACTTGCCCCTTTACACGACACAATTCCAGACGATGCGGATATGTTAGTTCTACAGACGATGCGCTCACATGACCAGTGGAATACGACCATTTATTCAAATGACGACCGCTATCGTGGCATCAAAAATATTCGTGAACTGGTCTTTATGAATGCCAAAGACATGAAGAAGCGAGGAATTGAGTCGGGCGACCTCGTTGATATCACGGCTACGGCAAAAGACGGCACGACACGTAGCGTTTCAGCATTTCGTGCGATTGGCTATGAACTTCCGCGTGGGTGTGCGGCAGGTTACATGCCGGAGATGAATGTGCTAATCGCAGCCTGTGATTTCAGCGCTCAGAGTGACCAGCCACTTATGAAGTCGCTTCAGGTGCGGATTGACAAACGTTAAGGAGGCACTATGACAGAACTTATCACTTATCCGCAGCTTTTAGAAATCGGTTCCACAGGGAGAAATAGCGGAAAAACGTTCTTCGCAAAGGACATTATTGAGCGCTACAAAGGTCAGTATTCGATTGTAGCACTGAAAATTATTACGATTCGCGGTGCACGTGGTGTCTGCCAGCGTGGCGGCACAGGTTGTGGTATTTGTACGAGTATTGATGATGGTTTCGAGTTGATTGAAGAAAACAATGCACGTGGTAAAAAGGATACAATGGAGTTGCTTAAATCAGGCTGTGAGCGTGCATATTTGTTGAAAGCCTTTGAAGATTCATTGTCTAAAGGTTTCGAAGCTTTTTTAGAGAAAATCAGCAAGGATACACTAGTCATCTGCGAATCTAATTCTTTGCGGAAATATTTGATTCCGGGCTGTTTTATCATGATTAATAATCAGCGCGGCATCAAAAAGAGCGCAAGTGAGGTACTGGATTTTGCTGATTTTGTGATTGACAATCCAGAAGTTTTGGAAAGTGATGTGCAGGTCGAAATTTCCGAAAAAACACGAACTTGGCAGCTATCGAAAAAACTCAGAGCGTAAATCGCAGAGGACCTCATATCGTGGAGGTGAGATTGTTCTCTAAATTCGGCAGGAGTTGTAGCTCCTACCAAATAAGCCTTTGCTTTGTTGAATTACTGTGGATTAGTTATAATTTCGCGCTAGTTGTCAAATTCATTTGTCAATGCTGACAGTCTCTTGTCGGCATTTTTTCTGCTATAATGATACTATAATCAACACCGCGTTGGTTATACAAGATGTAAATTCAATTAAATAAATATCCGAGTAATTGGTGGTGCTCATCAGCTAAGATTGAGTAATTTTGTGCAGAAAGCAAACAAAATTGTCCACTCAAAAGGAGAGAGAATGGTCTTAACAGATAAATTTGGTCGCGTACATGATTATGTACGCATTTCCGTAACAGATAAATGTAGCCTGCGCTGTGTATATTGTATGCCAGAAGAAGGCTTAGAGTTCTTCCCTGACGAGCAAGTTTTGTCAGGAAATGAAATTGTGCAAATGGTGAAAAATTTTGCGCAGATGGGGGTTCGTAAAATTCGGCTGACAGGCGGTGAACCGCTAATGCGACATGATATTTTGGACATTATCAAGGGGATTTCTGCTATTCCCGAAATTGAGGATATTGCGCTAACCACGAATGGTCTTGCTTTGCCGCGCCTGGCTGAAAAACTTTGGAATGTGGGATTGAAACGGATTAATATTTCGCTTGACACCTTTGATGCGGACAAATATCGGGATATTACGCGCGGTGGCAATATCAGGCAGGTGCTGAAGGGAATTGAAGCAGCAAGTCAATTTCCTTTCAAAATCAAGTTGAACGTTGTTGTCATTGGTGGGCAAAACGATAATGAAATGCTTGATTTTCTGAAATATTCGATTGAAAATCCTGTTAATGTTCGATTTATTGAGTTTATGCCGATTGGCCACACCAATATCGCACGCGATAACGAGATGTGGAAACATAAGTATATGGGTGTAGAAACTGCTTTTAAACTTTGTGATGAGCAAGGTTGGCACTACAAACCGATTGATTTTGCCGGAAATGGCCCAAGTGAAAATTACCAGATTGAAGGAGCTAAAGGCTCGTTTGGACTGATTCATCCTGTTTCTTGCAAGTTTTGTGAAAGTTGCAACCGTCTGCGTATCACAGCCGACGGTGCTGTCAAATCCTGCCTTTACTGGGATGATGAAGAAAATATTCGTGACAGTATTTACGATTTTACTGCATTTTCAGCAAAAATTCAGCGGAGTCTTGATGGCAAACCAGAAAATCATGAAATGGCACTTGCCGACAATGAAAAAAATCAATATAAAAAACCCACTTGGCGCCATATGAGCCAGATTGGTGGTTAGTTTTTCAAAGTCAAACCATGAAGACAGATTGTTGCTAAAACAACAGAATGTCAAGTAAAATTGACACAGTTCCATCAGCAATTTCCAGGAGAATCATGCTAAAATATAACTGTTATTTGTTATCACTAAAGTAGGCTTTGTAAGTACTTATAAGACAAAATTGGTTTGTCGTCCGGTGCTTGTTAAGTCGTAGAAAGGAAACACTGACACTTCTGTGTTAGTGGACAATGTTAGCTGCTTTACAGTTATTATTGTCAAAAGAACTTATTCTCATGGAAAATATTTCCTCTAACAAAAAAGCAGCGACTATGGCGCTGATTATGGGAACACTGGCAATGCTGGTTTCCTTTATGGCTTGGTCATCTATCTCGCCTCTGGCAAAGGTTTTTGCAACTGATTTGCATGTTAATATCGGTTATCAAAAAGTCCTTGTTGCCATTCCTGTCCTGCTTGGCTCAATCATGCGTTTACCGATGGGCATCTTGTCTGACAAATTCGGCGGGAAAAAAGTTTATTTGTTTCTCATGGGCTTTACTTTGTTGCCGTTGATTGCAACACCACTCGTGATTAACGCTGCGAAATCAGGCTTGGCAAACACAGCAGCCGTTGCAGCACCCACTTCTTATTATTGGCTCATGATTTTTGTGGCACTGCTCTTGGGAATGGCAGGAACGTCATTTGCTGTCTCGATTTCTTACGTTTCGGTCTGGTTTCCTAAAGAAAAGCAAGGACAAATTCTTGGGATTACAGGAATGGGCAATATCGGTAATGCCGTCGCCGCACTCTTGTTGCCGACGATTGCGGGGCCCACGCACAATCTCTCAACCGTTTATTTCTTCCTTGTTGCACTCACTGTTGTGTTTATGCTGATTTTTGCTTTTACAACAACTGAAATGCCGACCAATAAAGAAAAAACAGTCAAAGAAGCGCTTTCAGTCGCAAAAAATATGGATACGTGGTATCTGGCGCTCTTTTATATGCTGACCTTTGGTTCTTTTGTTGCGTTTGGAACTTTACTGCCGACCTTGCTTTCAAATCCAAAAACTTTTAATGTTGCACTCGTTAGTGCAGGCTTGCTTTCTGCAATGTTTTCTGCGATTGCAACGATTATTCGTCCTTTCGGTGGCACTTTGGCGGACAAAATCCGTCCCGCAACTTTGTTATTTTGGGCCTTTCTAGGTATTTTAGTTTTGTCAGTCATGTTGTTCTTTGC
>JAJXWC010000103.1 GCA_021781855.1 Bacillota bacterium
CTTTCGGTGCTGTTGCTGAAGTCGGCGCTTGTGGAACTTTGACCGCCACACGTACTACATTGGTGTAGTAAATGGTGTAGCTTTGATTGGAAAGACCGAAGCTGCCGCTTTCATAGCTGTTCATTGCCAGCTGATAATCGCCAATCCAAGCAGGTAAATTGAAACTCCAGTTTTGTCCATAATGACCGTATTCCGTGTAACTTGTGAGATAGTGTCCATCGGTTCCGTAAAGATTGAGTGTTACGCTAGTCGTCACATAGTTGTAGTTGAGATTGACAGTGTTCCAGATGTTGGAAAATTGTCCTGATACATGATTATAACCCGGATAAGGGGTCAAATAAGGTAAAGCTAACGGAGAAAATGGATAATAGTAATAATCTCCCCAATAACCATCAAATGTTGTCGTATTTTGGTTAACGCCTCCAACATTAAGGTTTATGTTCAAATAAGCAGGAATATGTTTGTACTGAATAACTATAGCAACCCTTGGCACAGTATAAGTACCTGTAAAATTTTGAAGTTTAGAATTTACTAATTCAAGATAAGGATAATGTGGGAGATTGAAATGGTAACTCAATCCCTCAAAGCTGGTTTGTATTTGATGCCCTAGGAACTTTCCCCGGTCATCCACAAAATACAAGTCAATTTGCGACTGCCTTCTTGTATAGTGTACCACAATATCTGTTTTAGGCTGATTATATTTTCCCACAATTTTCTTTTGACTTGCATAACTCAGACTATCGTACCAGGGTACTTTCGGAGTATAGCTGTAAAAATCCCCATAATATCCTGTAACTGTGGTTGTCTTATAGACTGGCTGTCCTGCGTCATTGATAAAGCGAAAAGTAATACTTTCTTTTATCGACTGATATTTGAAAATGATGTGCTGATAAAGCTGGTTGAAATTGACGTTATAACTGCTCAGCTCGCCTGAAGCAATCTGATAGCCATTAATCGGCTGAGCTTTGACAGTACGTGAACTTCCGTAGTAGCCCGTGATGGTCTGCGAAGGGGCAAGTGTGTGCCCATTCTGGTCAACAAAATCCACTTTGACTGTATCTAAGTTCGGGTCATAATAAAGGGTTCGCGTTTGATTGGGCAAGAGCTGTTGAAAGGCGACTTCAACTCCTGTGTTGAGTGAGTCATAACCTGCGATATTGGGAATATGAATAACTGACCAGTCGCCAATCGTGTTCGTGAACTGTTCGCTGGGAAGAATCGCTTTTCCTGTTTGGGTATTCACATAATTAATTGTAAGAATACCTGTTGGTCTTACATACTTCACTGTAATCGTCTGGTTAGCATCCGTATAAAGTCCTGATACAGTAGCGTTGGGCGGAGTCTGATAACCTTGAAGATTAGGAAGCGCATAGCTATAACCATCTCCTGCATAACCTGTCAATGTTACGGTTTGAAGCAGCTTAGAAGTGCTGCTGTCCACCAGGTTAATCGTGACTTGGGTCTGTTTATCATAGTAAAGGTTGAGGTCTTGATTAACAGCCTGATAGGTTCCTGATAAAGAGGTACTTGTCTTTGCATCCAACCGATAACCAGAAATTGTTGGAGTACTGAGCGTGTAGCTGTCGGTTTGATAACCGTTGAGGACTTGTGGGGCTTGAATGACCTGATGAGTTAGAGCATCGATAAAGTGTAAGGTTACCGTGCTCGGTACTGGCGCAGAGACAATGACGGTCTGCTGGGTGGAGACGGTGACTTTTTGACCTGAAGCACCGCCCACAATCGTTGCCGTATAAGTGACGGGATACGTACCTGCCTGATGCGTATTAACTGGATTGTTAACCGTAATCGTGCTTTGGGATAAATCATAAAGTCCTGAAAGTCCGTTCGTTCCCGTCAGTGTTTGAAGATTGGATGGGGTAAAAGTTCCACCATAAGGGATTGTGACTGTACTGGCACTTCCTAGCTGAAGGCTGACACGGTCATACCAGACTGGTTCGTAGCCTTGCGAAGCATCATAATTATTTGGAATAACCGCCGTTGAGTTGCCGTTGCCTTGGTCGGTGGTGACACCAATATCTTGTTGTCCCGTTCCTAAAAAATAAGTGATGCCGTTAATTGTAATTTGATTCGGAACCGAGACGGTCGCACCTACGGAAGTGGTTCCGAATGTCCCGACCTGCACGCCATCGGCATATTCCTGTAGTAAAACATTTTGGGTAGTTCCTGCGAATACTGGTTTCGAGAACAGAGCGCCGCTTAATATCAGAACGATTACGAAAAAAAGCCCCAGCCATTTTTTAAGACCATTCATAACATACACTTTCCAGAGTGAAAAACAAACTCATTTTATTAAGTTTATTATACGTTTTTATCGCTTAAATGTCATAAATGAACTGTGAATTTTTCACAATTTTTTCTCTTTTTATTCATTAATTTAGAAAGAAACAGATTAAAAATAAAAGATTGACTTTACGGCTTTTATACTCCGGACAAAAATACTAAAACAGAATAAAATTATTCTGTTCAGACTGAAGACAAAGTTAAAAACAAACAACAATTTTAGTGAAACAAGAAAAATTTTATTCCCCCCCTATAGTTGAGCTATTCCTAAAATTAGAAAAACAAACCTCATTTTAATTTCAAAATGGGGTTTGTCTACACTCTAAACAGAATAAAATTTATTCTATTATTTTCAGTTAAATTAAAATAGATATTCATTTTTTCCGTGTTAGTTTAACAACTGCTTCTGTTCGCGCAGTATGCGGAAACATATCAATCGACTGAATATAGTCCACACGATAAAATTGTGCAAGGACAATCAAATCTTTAGCGAGTGTGCTAGCATTGCAACTCACATAAACCATTTTTTCAGGTTGAACTTTGCCGATTGTTTCAAGTAGTGCGGCATCAAGACCCGTCCGTGGTGGGTCAACGAGAAGCGCCGTAGCTTTATGACCTGCTTTAGCCCAGTTGGGAATGATTTTTTCTGCGCGTCCTGTTTCATAATGACAGTTTTTAAAGCCGAGCTGAGCGGCGTTGCGTTTTGCATCAATAATGGCTTCTGGTGTGATATCCATGCCGTGAACTGATTTGACTTTGTTGGCAACAGCAAAACCGATAGTTCCTACTCCACAATAGGCATCAATCACACGGTCATCTTTTTTCGGATGTAGCGCTTTGACCGCTTCAGCATAAAGCACATTTGCCTGCTCTGGATTGAGCTGATAAAAGGCACGCGGACTTAGCTCAAACTCATAATCAAGAACACCTTCGGTGATTGTTTCTTTCTCATTGAATAAAATTTGGGTCTTATCCCCATAAATTTCGCTGGTTTTTTTCGGGTGAAAATTGGCAGCAATGGTAACAATGTCAGAAAATTCATCGGTTAATTCGGAAAGAATCTTGTCAAACTTAACAAACGATTTTCTCTCTTTTTTCGTTGGTTCTTCCCGAAGTTCAGGGAAAAATTGGCCGTCCAAAATCATAGGCGCAGAGCTGACAAAAATCATCTGGACTTCACCTGTTTTACGGCTGCGGCGTACCATAACAGTACGAATTCCGCGAATCCTACGTTCATCGTCAACAGGAATATCATATTTTTCAATCAGTTCACACACACGATTGATGATTTTTTGTGTGAGTTCTTCCTGAACGATACAGTGTTCCAGATTGACCAGATGATGCGAATTTTCCTTGTAAAGTCCTGCAATAACTGCACCATTATTCAGCCGGCGAATTTGATATTGCAGCTTATAGCGATAGTGAAGCGGATTTTCCATGCCAATCGTTTCACGAAGCTCATATTTCTGCCAGCCTGACGGTCTATATTTTTCAAGTGCTTGACGAATAAGGTCACGTTTGAACTCCAGTTGCTGTGGATAAGCAAGGTGCATAATGTGGCTGCTTGAAAGGTCAGCATAAACCGCATCTTCTGGTTTCACGCGAAACCTTGATTTTTTCTTTAGCTCGACCACTTTTCCGCGACTGAAATTACGGGCATTTTCTGTAATTTCAGCAACAATCTGCTCACCTGGCAGCGCATAAGGTACAAAAACGAGACGACCGGAAATACTACCGATTCCTTCCCCGTTAATCCCCATTCGTTCAATATTGAGTTGAATTTTTTGTCCAATTTTTAGGTTTATCATGGCTTTTATTTTATCATAAAATGAGGGAATTTGACAGGTCTGTCAAAACAAATGATTGGTTACAAATCCTCTTTTTTTTCGTATAATAAGATATGGGAAAAATTACAGAAATAAAAAAGCTCAAACGGCTCTACAAAGTCTGTCTTGACGGATTTGATGAGACAGATAAAATTTATGTCTGCGAAGACACGATTGTACATTTTTTGCTGACAGTGGAAAAAAAGCTCTCTGATACGGATTTGACAGCCGTTGTTACTTTTGACCAGTTTGCACAAGGAAAGGCTTTAGCCGTTTATTTTATTTCGTTTAAGGCACGTACAAGCGCGGAGGTGCGACGTTATCTGCAAGAGCATGAAATTTTTGACGAACAGGCTAACAAAGTGTTGGCGCATTTGAACGAAATTGGGCTACTCAATGATTCGGCTTATGCGGAAAATTTTATTCAAGGCAAGATTGCGTTAGCTGCTGCCGGACCTTATCAAATCAAGCAAAAACTTCGTGAAAAAGGAATTTCATCCGAGACGATTGACGCAGCCATCGAAAAATGCTATGACGAAACAGCCCAAGTAGAAGCAGCAATCAAACTTGCTGAAAAAACTGCACGCAGCAAAGCAAGCCGTCTGACGCTCCATCAGCTTGAACAAAAAGTCGTACAAACTTTAACAACAAAAGGCTTCAGCTATTCTATTGCTAAAACTGCTCTTGACAGCCTTGAACTTGAGGCAGATGAAGAAAACGAACTTGACTTGCTCTACAATGAACTTGACAAGGCAGCACGCAAATATGCGCGAAATTATGAAGGTTATGACCTACGCAATCGCATTATACAGGCACTAGCACGCAAAGGATTTGACTTTGATGAGATTAGCCGTGCCCTCCGAAATTATGATTTTGAATGAAGCGGAAACTAGACTGGAAGCTTATTGCTTCACTTCACTGTTTCAACTGATTGATGATTTAATCGCACAACAACCTGCGGAAATAGAACGCACGATTGATAAAAAATGACGCTGAACAACTGGTCAGCGTCATTTTTTATCAATCGTCTCCACTAATATTCCGCAATTCATGAGATGCTCTACTGGGTTCACTTTCTACTGAATCAGCCTCTCGCCATATGAAAAGCAGTCATAAAGGCTTGCGCGTTGACTGTAACCGCGGCATAATCATCTGAAGCTGCAGGGGCTGTGACCCCACCTCCTGCACTGACGACTGCGGCACCAGCGGCAAACCAGTCCGCTACATTGTTCACATTAACTCCGCCAGATGGCAGAATATTAAGATAAGGAAATGGACCTTTCAGGTCTTTAATCATCTGCGGCCCTGTGATGTCGCCAGGAAATAATTTGATAAGCTCCGAGCCGTATTCCAGCGCTTCTTGTGCCTCGCGCGGTGTTAAAATTCCAGGCACATAGGGAATTTGGTAGAGATTGCACATTTTAGCAACAGCAATCGAAAATGAAGGACTGACAATAAATTGTGCACCTGCAAGGATTGCCAGTCGGGCAGAAGTTGGGTCAAGTACCGTACCCGCGCCAATAACAACCGCTGTCTCTGCATATTTTGCAACAAGCTCTGCAATTACCTCATTTGCCCGTGGCACTGAATAGGTCAATTCAATAGAGGTGATGCCGCCTGCAACAACAGCTTCGACAATTTTCATAGCTTTTTCCGGACTTTCTGCCCGAACAACTGACACAACACCCGAATTTAAGACTTTTTCAAGTAATGCTGCTCTTTGCATCATAAATCTCCTTTATAATTATATTTTTGATAAAATGCCGCCAAGCCGGCTCGTGTCGGATAACCGTCATTGTCACCAGCCGTCTGGACAGCGAGTGCACCAATCGCACAAGCCCGATGAACCGCTATTTCAAGCGGTTTCTGCTCAAGCAAAGCACTTTCAAGTCCTACGGCAAATCCATCGCCTGCACCAACTGTATCCACAACTTCCGTTACTTTAAATCCTTCTACTGTGAAATGTGCGCCTGATTTCTGCTTGACAAAAGCTCCCTCACTTCCGAGTTTCACGATAACCGTCTGTGTCAGCTCACTTTGATTGAGATAAAAATCAGCGATTGCTTCTGGATGACGGGAGCCCATGAGCATCTCGCCTTCATTGATGCCCGGCAAAATAATCTGGCTATTTTGAGCAAGAGCATTTACTGTCCGCACCATTTCCTCTGGACTGTTCCAGAGTGCTGGACGCAAATTCGGGTCAAAAACAGTTAAAATCCGACGCTCATTTAGTTTTTGATTAAAAATCTTAAAGGTTTCCAGCGCCGTTTTTGACAAAGCAGGAAAAATTCCTGTCAAATGTGCCAAGACAGTACCTTCAAACACAGCATCAGAAATTTCTGCTGCGCTCAAATTGGATGCCGCCGAATTTTTTCGAAAATAAGCAACAGCAGGGTCTCCGGTACTTACTTTTTGCTTTAGATAAAAGCCTGTCAAATCTGACGAACTGGTCAAATCTGCCACATCAATCCCCGCAGAACGTGCATTTTCAATAATAAACCGACCAAACGAATCCGTTCCCACCTTAGAGACATAAGTCGCCTCATGCCCCAACCGTCGAATGCCGAGTGCAACATTCAATTCTGCACCCGCAATAAATTTTGTAAAATGAGCAGCAAAATCAAGCGGTACATCAACATCTTGTGAAGCTAGCACCACTAACGGTTCGCCAAGTGTTAAAAATTTTGCCATGCTATTCTCCATTTTCAAAAAATCCGAAGTAATCATGGGCATTGTTATAACTGATATCTTGCACTAATTTGCCTAATAAGAGGGCATCTTCAGGTACTCGTCCTGTTTCAGCCCATTTCCCAATAAAATTACACAAAACACGGCGGAAATATTCATGACGCGGATAGCTCAGAAAACTTCGCGAATCCGTCAACATTCCGACAAAATTCGCCAGCAGACTTTGTGAGGCAAACGTCTGCAACTGCCGTTCCATCCCCTCTGCCGTGTCGTTGAACCACCAGCCTGCGCCGAGCTGAAGACGCTGCACTTGTTTACCACCTTGAAAACACCCCATCATCGTTGCCAGTTCCAGCCAGTCATTCGGATTGAGTGAATAAAGTAGGGTTTTCGGCACAATTTCTTGAGCCGCTGCTGCGCCAAATAATTTCGTCAATTCACCTACCATGTCTGGCTGCGTTCCAACGCTGTCAAATCCAGTGTTCTCTCCGATTTCTCTGAGTGCAGACGGATTGATTGAACGATTGACATTCACATGAAGCTGCATTGTCCAGTCAAATTTTTTGTTCAGTTTCATGATTTCAAGCAGTAACGCCGTGAGGTACTGATAATACTCTAAATCTGTCAAAACGAGATTTGCTGCAGCTTTCTGCACAATCTTATCCAATGAATCACGGTCAGCTTGCACAAAATAATAAGTGGAAAGCGAGTGGTCTGACAAACGTCCGCCTAACTTTTCAAAAAATACAAATCTCTGTTCTAATGCCTTGATGAGACTGTCGAAATCCGTGATTTCAACTTCTGAGATAGCTGACAGCTTTGTCAAATAAGCCGCAAAATTCCCGTTGCGAATCTC
>JAJXWC010000104.1 GCA_021781855.1 Bacillota bacterium
CGATCTTGAGCCAATGATGATAAATGGAATTGGATAAATCATACCATTCTTGATTGCCGTAACGGCACGAGTGTTCAAGAATTTCATCATCGGAGGCATGATTTTGTTTTGAATAAAGTTATTCATTTTATGAATGCTCCTATAAAATAATAAATTGTTGTACTTGCAGTTTAACATGATTAACACTTTTATATTTTTCTCATTCATAACTCTCAATGAGAAAAAGGGCGCCCTTTTCAAAAGTGATTTTGTAGCTAAACTACTTTGTACTGCTTACATTTTTAATTTTAGCTCAAATTATTTTCTTTTGCAAATGTTTTCATGCAAAATGAAAGCATTTCCAACACTTTGGTACTGTACCATCAGTGGTACGGTATGTACCGAATTTTTTCACTTTTTAACTAGTAAGTCCTTACTGTCTAGGCAAGCGTGCTACAAAAGACAAGAGCTTTGCTCTCTCTATCCGCAAACTCAACTGTTGAGCCGTTGATGCTCGCTACGGAATAAGCAGCAGTAAGCTTCAGTTTAATCTCTGTTTCATCGGCGATTTCTCAAAAAAAAAGATTTGACCACTTTGTCAAATCTTTTTCTCTTATTTTCATTGTGAACGCTGATAAACGACTTCCGATAGTGCCTCTATCAAAAAAACTGCTGGAAGCTGGCTGGACAAATCATAATGAATATTAATTCGCCTTTCTTCTACTCGATAAGGCAGCACGATATCACAGAGTTGAGCAATCGTTGAGTTCGGATTTGGTGTAATTGCCGCAATCGTGATGTCTTTATTAGTCCGCAAACTAGTTAGAACTTCAATAATTTCATTGGTTTCACCCGAAATGGAAAGTGCAATAACCAAATTATAGGCTGTATTCCGCAGTTTTGACGCAATCGGATAAGTCACATCACTAAATGAAAAACTATTGATTCCCATTCCAGCAAACCGCCGCGAACCATAGTCACAGATGACACCACTCGCACCAACTCCTGTAAAAATCAGATTATCCGAATTAAGAATTTTATCAGCAAGCTGTCCCAGAATCTCTTGGAGGTTTTCAGGATAATCCTCAGGCGAAAAAGGTTGAGAAATATTTTCTTGAATTGCATCTGCTTGTTTTTGCTTTTTGATATAAGTTTTAAAATCTGTATATGAATTAAAACCCATTTTATGAATCAAGCGCATCACACTCGAACTCCCCGCATGAGCTTCTGTTGCAATATCTCGAACGTGCAAATAAGGGATTTTATCCACATTATAGCGCAAGTAATTATAAATAACCTGTTCAGTATAGGTCAGCTTTTGAAAATCAATATTACCAAAGAAACTCATGAAATTTTCTTCCTTTCGGGCAATTTCTTTTTAAGCCGGATTTCTTACTTTACCATAAAAGATGAGAGCTACTTTTGCGCAACTCCCATTTTTATCCTATTTCGCTTCCAATGCCTGAATACGTTTTTCTTGTCCAACGACTTCAACAGCAAGGTCTTTAAATGTGATTGCGTTCATAAGGTGGTCCTGGGCATGAACCATGTAAAGATTCCAGCCAATTTTTTCACCTTGTGCAAGGCGAGTCAACAGGTCTGTTTGCACATCATGAGCTTCTCGAAGCTGTTCACTAGCTTCTTTCAAAGAAGCATCAGCAGCGTCAAATTCACCAGACTTTGCTTGTTGAATAGCTTGAAAGGCCAAACCTTTTGCATTACCACCTGCCATGATGATTCCCATGACAACTTCCATATACTCATCGCTTGTTGGATTTTCGTACTTATCGCTCATTTTTTTCTCCTTTAAGATGTGAACCCGACTGCTTTAAAGCGGTGAAAATAGCGAATTTTAAGTTTCTACGCTTGAAGCATAGCTTCAGGTTAGAGATAAAGTTTGCAGAGCAAACACCAATCTCACGCAGGTTCCAAAATTCATCTTTTTTCACTCACTTCAAGGAGGGGAACTCGATTAATTGATAGCACATACTGGCACATCTTGTTCCAATATGTGAAATATGTTTTTTATTTTAGAGTATAACAAAGGAGCTTTACGCTCCACTGTTATTGTTTATAAACAAAATTTTTAACCTAGCAAGTGTTTGCTTTGGTTGTGCTCCATCTTACTGATGGGCAATACTTTAAATATTCATCAATGTTTCTGCTGCTGCGAGTACTTTATCGCCGCGCATCATTCCGTAATCTTGCATTTTGATAACGTCCATAGGAACGCCAGCTTTTTCAGCTTTCTTAGCAACTTCGCCTTTCATAAATGCAACTTGTGGTCCTAAGAGTAATACGTCTGGTTTAGGAGAACCTGAACCTGCAAGCATATTGTCGATATCAGCAGTAGATTTTGCGAAGATTTCGTAATCTTTTCCTTTATCGGCAGCAGCTTTCTGCATTTTAGAAACCAAAAGTGATGTTGACATACCAGCAGCGCACGCAAGTGCAATAACTTTATCAGCCATTTGAAAACCTCTTTCATTTATTTAGTTAATCTTAGCATTAACATTTTGTATGGTTTAATTATATCGCTTTCATTTTTTAAATGCAAGCGTTGGCAGTTTTTATTTCCTTTTTCTGAAACAGGCCGAAACAGGATATTATCATTTTTTTCTCATTATTCATTTTAGCTTAGCAAGTAAAGAATATTTGCCTCATTGACGAGTTAATCAACTTCAATACGTTATTTTATCCATATTTCGTATTATCTGAAAATTGAGACAACTTGGGAAAATACCCTTTTTTCATGAAACTTGTTTCTTGCTTTGAAACAAAAAATGAAGCAGAAACTTACTTGATGGCAGTTTCGACTCCTATCAAGTTGAGTTGAGCGAAATTCAAAGTTTAGTGCGTGCTGAGATGAACAAATAACGATTATCTGTTCATCTTAGCATGCTACTAATTCAGTTTCTGTGTTATTTCTTCATCGGATTCACTAAATTTTTCTTTATTAACAAATAGGTCAATCGCCTTGTGGGCAAGAATTTCAAGAATAGCAAGCACTGGGAGCTGCGTGGTTAAATTGCCGAGCGGATAGAGTTTTGACCATTCATTGACGAGATTGTAAGAAAGCTGCAAATCTGCGAGTTTACCAACCGTGCAGTCTTCCGTATTTGTAATTGAGATAATTTTTGCCCCGTCCGACTTAAATTCCAGTTCTTTATTAACCACTTGCTGTGTTTCGCCTGAAACTGAAAGAATGACAGCAACAATATTACCGATACCCTTAACTTGAACAGCTTGGAAAGGGTCGGAAATAACAAAACTCCGCAAACCTGTATTGACAAAATATTTTGTCGCATAATCACTTAATGAGCCTGATGTTCCCAGCCCCAGAAAAACTGTATAATCAGCATCTGCAATCATTTTTGCTGCTTGATTCAGCCGATTTTGATAGGCTTCTGTGTTCATTCGGTGCAAAAACATGTCAAACTCCAGCATATTGTCATAGTGCTGTTCCTCTGGTGTTTTTTCCCGAAACTGACTTTTCAGATAAAATTTCAAATCCGCCCAACCTTCGAAACCAAGTTTCGTGCACAATCGCACAATCGTTGATGTCGAAACATGGACTTTACTTGCTAAATCCCGAATAGTCATTTGTTGCACCTGTTCTGGTGATTTGATGATGAAGTCAAAAACAAGCGCTTCAAGGTCATTTAATCTACTAATTTGTTCAGGTTGAAACATAACTCTCCCTTCTTTTATGCCGTTAATATCCCAAAATCAAAGCTCGTGCAAGTCCTAGCACTTCGTGGCTATAGTAACCCGTCATTAGAAAAAAACTAGGTGATGTGGTTGGCGCAGCATAACCTGTGACTGTCAAATGCTGTGCTTTTGCTAATATCAGACTGCGCTCAAGATGAAAATCACTAGTTACAATAATCGTTTTACCATGAAAATATTTTTGGGAAAATTCTAGGTTTTCGAAGGTGTTGCGCGCTTTAGGTTCTTTGATAATTCGTTTAGAGGGGATTTTATGTTCTTCCAGATAAGCTGCCATCCCCGCAGCTTCTGTAACAGGCTCATCAAATCCCTTATAACCGCTAACAATAATTTGAGCTTGCGGATTAGCAGCCGCCAATTTAATCGCAGCATCCAGCCGATTTTTTGTAACTTCATCTGGAGTTGCCGTGGCTGCATTTTTTCCATCAATTTTACTGCCTAGTACCAAAATCGTATCATAGGCTGTCAAATTTTTCGGACGGTCATTGACTTTTGACAACACCAAACCCAAGCAAACTCCTAAATAAATAAAAGCTAGAGTGAATAGAAGGCCGCAAATTTTGATAAATTTTTTCATTAGAAGTTTTGCTTGCGGCCTTCCCGTGTCTGACGAGCATTTTTATTGCGTTGTGCACGACGTTTTTTCTTGTTTTCTTCTTCAATTTGCCATTTGATTGCACGTTTGTAGCCTGGTTTGACGTGTTTACGTTTCTTCGCTTTCTCCAATGCACCAATAGTTGTGGTCGATAGTTCATCTTGTTTTTTCGTGCGTTGTGCACGGCGCTCTCGGTCGTAAGAATCAACGATTTCTCCATTTTTGACCGCCTTGGGAATAAAAGTGACACCCATTTTTTCAATTTCACGAATAGCGGAATCATCTGACGGACTATACAGCGTAATTGCCGTTCCAGCCAAACCATTACGCCCAGAGCGTCCGACACGGTGAACAAAGAAGGTCAAATCTTTGGGAATTTCATCGTTAATCACATGACTCACGCCCTCAATATCAATCCCACGCGCTGCAATATCAGTCGCCACAATATACTGATAATCAAGATTGCGAATGGCATTCATGATTCGCTTGCGTTCACGCGGCGGTACATCGCCATGAATTTTCGCTACTTTTAAGCCATTGCTCACGAGGAAATGATGAATATCATCCACACGCCCTTTGGTATTGGCAAAAATCATTGCCATGTAAGGATTTATCGTCTGAGAAATTTCCAATAAAAGCTGATTATGCGATGCACCTTTCGTTGAAATCAGCCAATTCTCAATCGTATCCGAAATAACTGTCTTGCTCGCAATCGTCTGCATAACTGGATTATGCAGATATTTTTTCAAAAAAGGCTGCAATTTTTGCGGAATAGTTGCTGAAAAGACGAGCATCTGTATTTTTTTACCAAAGCTGCTCGCAATTCTGTCCACTTCCGTTAAGAATCCCATATCAAGTGTCATATCCGCTTCATCAACCACAAAAGTCGTTGCTGTATGCACAAATAGTGCTTGCGCCGTAATCAAATCCAAAATTCGACCTGGTGTGCCAATCACAATATGCGGCTGCGAGCTCTCAAGCTTCTTGATTTGACGCATTTTATCTGTACCACCGACAAAATTCGAGACGCGGATATTTTCGTCAAATTTGACGAATTCCATTGCTGCCTGATAAATCTGCGTCGCGAGTTCTCTTGAAGGTGCGGTAATAACTGCCTGAACCTCGTCAATCTCTGAATTCAGATTTTGAAAAATCGGTAGCAAAAAAGTGTGCGTTTTTCCTGAACCTGTCTTTGATTCTCCCACAAGGTCGCGACCTGAGAGAATTGTCGGAATCAGTTTTTCCTGAACCTCCGTCGGTACTGTGAATTTGATACTTTCAAGCGTTTCGTTAATCGAATTTTTAAAATTAAAGTCTGTGAATTTCATATTATCTCGTTTCGTGTTTTTTCTTGTTTCATTATATCAAGATGCGAGCAACACCGTCAAGAAGTGTAGCGAAACAGGATAATGTGGTTCTGCGCTTGCGCAGGTTCCATTTTATCTTTTCGCCTAGCTTCTGTGTTGCAAACCCAATTATATCAAAACTAACGAAACTGTCAAATCTGCTTTCTTCTCAGTAAAATAATTTGTCCGATGAAAAAAATCAAAATTCCTGATGCAATAAAAATTAAACTGTAACCATCACCGCGTGTCAGTGTTTCACCAAGCAAAGTTACCGAAACTAAAAGTGAAATCGTTGGGTTAAGATACTGCACAAAGCTTACAAGGCTGAGTGGTGCTCGTTTTATTGCTTCAGCAAAAAGCAAAAGCGGAATTGCCGTAACAGGTCCCGACAATACCAACCAAAAAATAGTCATCGGTGGATAAATCCACAAAGGCTGTTTAGCAAAAAATACCAAAAAGAAAATGACCAAAGGCAGCAAAACCAAACTCTCAAAAACCATTGCTACATCGGACGACATCGTATAAAATTTCTTGAGCAAAGTATAAATTGGAAAGCAAACCGACATAATTATAACCAGAATCGGAAATCTACCATCGTCGATAACCATTACAACAACACCTAAAATCGCGCAAGCAACCGATGCAAACATATAACGGTCAAGCCTTTCACGCAGAAAAACTACCGCAAATAAAATCGAAACCAATGGCATAATAAAATTGGCAATGCTCGCTTCAGTTGCCTCATTTATGCTGACTGAGTAAATAAAAGTCAACCAGTTTGCACCAAGAAAAAGGCTCGCAGCAAGTCCTAAAACAAGCGCTTTTTTATTGCGCCACATTGTAGTGAGTTCCCCTGATAATTTCTTCGTTTTCCGACTGATAAAAAAATACAAAAGCATCGCTACAATAGTAAACAATACACGATAACAGAAAACTTCAATCGAGTTAACATTATCTAAAAGCGACCAAAAATAAGTCAAAAATCCCCACAGTAAATAACAAAAAATAGCGAGCAGTAAGCCCAAATTCCGTTGATTTTTCATAAATTCTATTTTAGCGCTTTTTGCGCATTTTGTCAGAAAAAAACAGATTTGACCGTTCCGTCAAATCCATTTTCAAATATTTTATCTCAGTAGAGTGTAAACGAAACAAAGAAATACGAAAAGAAAAAGAACAACCTCATATCCACGATATGAGATTGTTCCTCAAAATTCAGCAGAATTTAACCCAGTAAGTCTCTGCCTTATGCAAGGGCAGCAGCATAAAGTTTATTAACAGTATCCCAGTTAACCAAATTAAAGAAAGCTTCAATATAATCAGGACGCACATTACGATATTTAAGATAATAAGCGTGTTCCCAAACATCAAGCCCAAGTACAGGTGTCAAACCATCAGTAATTGGATTATCCTGGTTCGCTGTTGAAACAACTTTCAATTTACCATCTTTGTCTACAACCAGCCAAGCCCAGCCAGAACCAAAACGTCCTGTTGCAGCAGCTTTAAATTCAGCCTTAAACGCTTCAAAATTGCCGAAAGTTTTAGAAATTGCATCACCGATTTCGCCATCAGCATGGTTAGATGAACCATCCGTATTCGGACGAAGCCAATTCCAAAATTGAGTGTGATTCAAATGTCCGCCACCATTGTTGCGTACAGCACCGCGAATATCTTCAGGCAAAGTAGCCAAACCTGCAACTAATTCCTCAACCGATTTTTCAAAAAGTTCAGGGTGTTTTTCAACAGCAGCATTCAGGTTATTTACATAAGTCTGATGATGTTTGTCATGATGCAAATGCATCGTTTCTTCATCAAAGAAAGGTTCGAGCGCATTATATGCGTATGGAAGTTCAGGTAAAATGTAAGCCATTGTTTTTCTCCTTCAATTTTAATTCTATTCTAATTATAGAAAAATATTTTGACATCTTCAAATCATTTGCTTATAAATTTTG
>JAJXWC010000105.1 GCA_021781855.1 Bacillota bacterium
GACACCCGTGGTAGAGGCGGGGGATTAGCACGCACTGCTGAGATAAAGACTGTGCAATTTGTATAGCTTTTATAGGCACTTTTTGTATTGTCAAAAGAAATCGCTTGCAGTAAAATGGGTTTATCAAAAAAATAGCAAAGAGGTATCTCATGACAACTTTAAGTCTTGACAAAATTTACAAAAAATATCCAAGTGCAACGCAATATGCCGTTGAGGATTTCAACTTGGATGTTAAAGATAAGGAATTTATCGTATTCGTAGGCCCTTCAGGTTGTGGTAAATCTACGACTTTACGTATGGTTGCTGGTCTTGAAGATATTACAGAAGGCGAATTTAAGATTGACGGTGTTGTCATGAATGATGTTGCACCTAAAGACCGTGATATCGCGATGGTTTTCCAAAACTATGCCTTGTATCCTCACATGACGGTGTTTGATAATATGGCTTTTGGTTTGAAATTGCGTAAATTCAAAAAAGATGAGATTAAGAAACGTGTTGAAGAAGCAGCTGAAATCCTTGGATTGACTGATTTGCTTGACCGTAAACCTGCTGACTTGTCAGGTGGTCAACGTCAACGTGTGGCAATGGGACGTGCGATTGTCCGTGATGCAAAAGTCTTCCTGATGGACGAACCTTTGTCAAACTTGGATGCAAAACTTCGTGTTTCGATGCGTACTGAGATTGCCAAACTCCACCGTCGTATCGGTGCTACGACTATCTATGTTACGCACGACCAGACAGAAGCGATGACTCTTGCAGACCGTATCGTTATCATGTCTTCTACGCCAAATGCTGACCGCTCAGGTACAGTAGGCCGTGTTGAACAAATCGGTACACCTCAAGAACTTTATAATGAACCAGCAAATAAATTTGTTGCAGGCTTCATTGGTTCTCCTGCGATGAACTTTTTCAATGTTACGGTAAATAACGGAAAATTGACTAATGGCGAAGGTTTAGCCGTTGATTTGCCAGAAGGTCAGGCAAAACTCTTGAAAGAAAAGGGTTACGAAGGTAAAGAAGTTATCCTTGGTGTACGTCCAGAAGACATCTCTGCTTCTAATATTGCTTTGGATGCTTATCCTAATTCAGCAATCAGCGCTGAAGTTGTCGTTTCTGAATTGCTTGGTGCTGAAACAATGCTTTATCTTAAAACAGGTTCGACTGAATTTGTTTCTCGTGTTGAAGCACGTGATTTCCGCAACCCAGGAGAAAAAATTACTGTTGCACTCAATTTGAGCAAAGCGCACTTCTTTGACAAAGAAACTGAAAAACGTGTAGCTGAATAATTTAATGATGCTTTTCCTCTTAATGGCTCTGTCAATTTGACAGAGTTTTTTTGATGGAGCTGTCAAGTGCCTTTATAATAGGGATTATACGTGTTTGTAAAAGTTAATTGACATCTTGTTGGGAAACTTTTTTGACAAAAAAATGTTAAAATTAAAATAGTCAAAATCTATAAAAAGTGGCACAAGCGCTTGATTTTCTTAGAAGAAAACACCGACACCGTTTGCTTCGCAACAAGAATTGAGTTTATCTCAGCAGTGCGTGCTAATCTCCCGCCTCTACCACGGGTGTCCATTCGCTCTAAGCGACTAAAGTCGCAAGGCGAAATGGCTAGGCCGGCGGGATAAGCAGCACTATCTCTGCAGCTTTGCTGCTACGCTGTCCATCCTCGCTACGCTGCTAAAGCAGCTAGTCGGAATGGCAATCTTCGAATTTCGCTCGACTGCTCTAGGGTCAGCCACTTTAGTGGTTTGTCTTCTGAGACAGGGTAAGCTCATATCTTAATTTAACTGAGTTCGTCCTCCTTGAAGTGAGTGAAAAAAGATGAATTTTAGAACCTGCCGTTGGCAGAACCTTAAAATTCCCTATTTTTCATCACTTCAGTGTAGGATAGCCTCACATCTTAAAAAGAACGTCATATAATTGCTCGTGTCGAGAAAGTTTGATAGAAATGTCACATAAAAAAACAATGGATGGCAACATGGCGGCAGCGCACGTTGCCTATGCTTTTTCAGAGATTGCGGTGATTTACCCGATTACGCCAAGCTCACCGATGGCAGATTACACAGATGCTTGGGCGACAGCAGGACGTAAAAATATCTGGGGTTCACCTGTGAAAATTACGGAAATGCAGTCAGAAGCCGGTGCAGCAGGTGCCATGCACGGTGTTTTGAAGGCGGGGGGACTTGCAACGACCTATACCGCTTCACAAGGTTTGCTCTTAATGCTGCCCAACATGTATAAAATGGCAGGTGAACTGCTTCCTGCGGTCATCCATGTCGCAGCGCGTGCCGTGGCAACAGGAGCGCTCAATATTTTTGGTGACCAATCAGATGTCATGTCTGCAAGAACGACAGGCTTTGCCATGCTTGCAGAGTCAAGTGTGCAAGAGGTCATGGATTTGTCTGCAGTGGCGCATTTGGCTGCCCTTGACGGCTCTGTGCCTTTCATGAATTTCTTTGACGGTTTCAGAACAAGCCACGAAATTCAAAAAATTGAAGTTTTGGATGCCGAAGATTTGGCACCGATGATTAATAATGAAAAATTAGCTGCTTTTCGTTCGCGCGCGATGAATCCTGAACATCCGACTGTTTCTGGAACCAATCAGAATTCGGATATTTATTTCCAGCAGCGTGAGACGGTGAACGCTTATTATGATGCCTTACCTGCGATTGTGCAAAGCTATATGAGCAAAATCAATGCACTGCGTGGGACAACTTATGATTTGGTGGACTATTATGGTGCAACTGATGCGACAGAACTTATTGTGAGTATGGGTTCTGTGGCAGGGACGGTCATGCAGACGGTGGATTATTTGAATGCTCAAGGACGAAAAGTTGGTTTCTTGAATATTCATTTGTATCGTCCGTTTCCTGTGGATAATTTTCTTGAAAAATTACCGAATACAGTGCAGGCTGTTGCGGTACTTGACCGGACAAAAGAATCTGGCAGCAATGGGGAACCGCTCTTTCTTGATGTGCAGTCCGCATTATTTGGACGTAAACTCAAAGTGATTGGCGGTCGCTACGGTGTAGGTGGCAAAGATACACGTCCTGAGCATATTGTGGCAGTCTTTGATGAGCTTGAAGCGCATGAGAGTAAGCGACAATTCACGATTGGGATTGACGATGATATGACCAATCTGAGCTTGAGCGCAAATGCAAAACTGGATTTGACGCCGGCAGATACCTATCAGGCGAAATTCTGGGGCTTCGGCTCGGACGGAACGGTCGGTGCAAACAAGGCGGCAATCAAAATTATTGGCGACCATACGAATAAATATGTGCAAGGTGCATTTGAATATGACAGTAAGAAATCTGGTGGGCTGACCGTCAGTCACTTGCGTTTTGGTGATCGTCCGATTTTGTCGGAATATATGCAGGTGGAAAGTGATTTTGTCGAATGTGCAAATACGACTTATGTCCGCAAATATGACCTCGTCAAAGGCTTGAAAAAAGGGGGAATTTTCCTTTTGAATACAAGCTGGTCAGACGAAAAATTGAACAAGAATTTGCCTGTTGCTCTTAAAAATGCTTTGGCGAAAAAAGAGATTCAATTTTATACGATTGACGCAGCCAAAATTGCTCAGGAAGCAGGACTTGGACGGCGCATCAACACCGTCATGCAAGTTGCCTTTTTCAAATTGACAAATATCATGCCTTTTGACGAAGTTTATGATTTACTCAAAGCTGATGCGCAAAAATATGCGAAGAAATCGCCAACCATTGTCGAGCAAAATCTGCAAGCCATGGAGCAAGCACTCGCAGGGCTTCACAAAGTTGAGGTGCCGAGCGAATGGTCAGCGCTGACAGAACGTAAGCTTGAACCTGTCAAAGCGGACACCGCCCATAAAAAATATGTGTTCAACTTTTTAGATAAAGTCAATGCTTTTGAAGGCGACGAGCTGACCGTTAGCGAAATCAATGAATATGTGACTGCGGGCAGTTCACCGACGGGAACATCAGCCGCTGAAAAACGCGGAATTGCACTTGAAGTACCAGAGTGGAATGCAGATTTTTGTATCCAATGTAATGAATGTGCCTTTGTCTGCCCTCATGCTGCGATTCGTCCATTTCTTGCGGACGAGGACGAATGGAATACGGCACCAGAAGGCTTCAAGGTTATGGACTATAAAGCTTCTGACGGCCTAAAATATCGGATTCAGGTGTCAATTGAGGACTGCACAGGCTGTGGCTTATGTGTGGAAGCCTGTCCTAAAAAAGGAGAGGCGCTGAAAATGGTGCCTTACGAAAGCCAAAAAGAACAGGCGATTCACTGGGCTTTTGCAATGACGCTAAAGACAAAAGAAAATCCGTTAGCTGGACGACCAAATTCAGTTGTTTCAACGCAATTTAATCAGCCGCTCTTCGAGTTTTCAGGTGCTTGTTCAGGTTGTGGTGAAACGCCATACATCAAGCTTTTGACGCAGATGTTCGGTGACCGAATGATGATTTCTAATGCCACAGGCTGCAGCTCGATTTATGGTGGCACACAAGCTACACCTTACACGACAAATGATGAAGGACAAGGTCCTGCTTGGTCAAATTCGCTTTTTGAGGATAATGCCGAATACGGTTATGGAATGCACATGGCATCCGTCGCACGGCGTGAGAAATTGGCAGCAGAGGTTTTGAGCGCTTTACCAGAAATGTCAGAAGACTTGCAAAATCTTGCAAAGGACTGGGCTGAGCATCTGTTTGACAGCGAAGGAACACGGGCGCGTGCTGAAAAAATGAAAGCCATGCTGGCTTCTGAACATTTTAATTCTGACAAACTCGATGCGATTTACAAGCAAAAAGACCAATTTGTCAAACCAACTCAATGGATTTTCGGTGGCGACGGCTGGGCGTATGACATCGGATTTGGTGGGCTAGACCATGTGATTGCATCTGGCGCAGACGTGAATATTCTCGTCATGGACAATGAAGTTTATGCCAACACAGGTGGTCAGGTTTCCAAAGCAACACCAGCTTCTGCGATTGCTCAATTTGCCGCAGGCGGAAAATCAGGAAGCAAAAAAGACCTCGGTGCGATGGCGATAACCTACGGCAATGTTTATGTGGCGCAGATTGCGAGTGGTGCAAATATGATGCAGACGATTAAAGCCTTTGAAGAAGCTGAAAAACACAAAGGACCGAGTCTCATCATTGCTTACACACCTTGTATTAGTCATGGCGTGTACGAGGGAATGCACATGGTGCTTGATGAAGCAAAAGACGCTGTAAATAGTGGCTACTGGCAGCTTTATCGCTACAATCCAGCGCTTGAAGAAATAGGCAAAAATCCGATGGTACTTGACTTCAAGCGCCCTGATTTTAGCCAAGTTCGTGATTTGCTTCTCAAACAATCCCGTTTTGGAAATTTGCGCAAGGTCAATAAAGAACACGCAGAAGCACTCTATGCTAAAGCAGCCATTGACTCACGTCAGCGCTTTGTCCGCTATGCCCGAATGTCAGGCGATTTAGACAAATTCCTCGAACGTGAAGCAAAGGCAAAAGGTGAAGCTGCTCCAGCAGTTATTGGTACAGAAAAGCCAAAACGCGAACGTGTCATCGACCCAGAACGCGAAGCTCGAAGAGCCGCCCGACGCGCAGTGCGCGCCGAGCGGCCTGAGAGGTGACGGATAGGGCAAGCGCAGCTTGTCTCGTTCGTAAAGAGCCGCCCGACGCGCGGCTAGAAAAGCTGAATAATTCATTCAAAAATTCTGTTGCTATGACAGAATTTTTTTTAGTATGTAAGTCAAAGTTCAACTCAGCAAGTACATACACTATCTACGCACTTCGTACTATACAAATGTTTTCTTGCGACCGAGCAGTAGATGTGGAAGCAAAAATTTACGGATAAGCTGACTTGATATTGTAGACTAATCTCTGTGGAGGGGGACAAATCTTCTATAGGTGAAGTCATTGTTTTGAAATTTTTATAGAGCACTCAAAAAAAATAAGAACAAATGCTAAAAGATAAAAAAATTTGACAAGGTTTAGAAGATATGATAGAATGGAAAAGTTGAAAAGCAGAAGCACCCGCTTCTCGCCTAAGTAGCAATAGCTCTGGGCAACGAAATGGAATTATTCACAAAACGAATGTTTTCATGAGCGGGGCGAGATTATCGTTCCGCTTTTGTTTTTCTTAAATAATTTTATTTAGAAGGAGAACGAACATAGCTAAACAAGACAATAGAAAACCTATGATGAACGGTGCAATCCGTGTTCGTGAGGTTCGTCTCATTGGTGCTGAGGGCGAGCAGTTAGGAGTTACACCAACTGCTGAAGCGCTACAGCAAGCTGAAAATCTTAACATGGATTTGGTCTTGATTTCCAATCAAGAGCCGCCTGTTGCAAAAATTATGGATTATACAAAATTCATGTTTGAGCAAAAGAAGAAACAAAAAGAAGCGAAGAAAAAACAAACGATTGTTGAACTCAAAGAAGTACGCTTGTCGCCAGTTATTGACAAAAACGACTTTGATACCAAACTTCGCCAAGCTTTGAAATTCATCGAAAAAGGCGCTAAAGTTAAGGTTTCCATTCGATTTAAAGGTCGAATGATTACTCACCAAGATGTGGGTAGAAAAGTGCTCGAAGATTTTGCCGAGGCAACAAAAGATGTTGCTGTCGTAGAACAGAGAGCCAAAATGGATGGCCGTCAAATGTTTTTACAGTTGGCGCCAAAGAAAGCTTAAGAGGCTTTCACAAATTTAATTAAGGAGAACTAAAATGCCTAAACAAAAAACTCACCGTGCATCTGCAAAACGTTTCAAACGTACAGGTTCTGGCGGTCTTAAACGCTTCCGTGCTTACACTTCTCACCGTTTTCACGGCAAAACTGTAAAACAACGTCGTCAATTGCGTAAAGCTTCAATGGTTTCTGCATCTGACTTCAAACGTATCAAACGTATGGTTGCGACGATGCGTTAAGCACTGTCCTGTGGACAATGCTGCATCAGAGCAATCCACGAAGCTTAGGCTGAGTGGGACGATGCGCTAAGCATTTCTCAGAGAATGCCGCATTGGAGCATTCCTCGAAGTGTGACTAAGAAGCGAATATGCAATGATTTGCAGTCGTAGTCACTAATTATCTGAATGTAAACTTGTCAGATTTGGCAAGACTGAAAAATTTCTAAGAACTAAAGGAGAAACACAAATGGCTCGTGTTAAAGGTAGCGTCGCAACTCGCGCACGTCGTAAACGCGTTTTAAAACTCGCTAAAGGTTACTATGGTGCTAAGCACAAACTTTTCAAAACAGCTCATGAACAAGTCATGAACTCTTACTACTATGCATTCCGCGACCGTCGTCAGAAAAAACGCGACTTCCGCAAACTTTGGATTGCACGTATCAATGCAGCAGCTCGTATGAATGGTCTTTCATATAGCAAACTCATGCATGGTTTGAAATTGGCTGAAGTTGAAGTCAATCGTAAAATGCTTGCTGATTTGGCAATCGCAGATGCCGCAGCATTTACACCACTGGCTGGCCCTCGGCATCGAGGAAGGGGGAAATAAGTGTGTGGCAAACCTGGCAAATGTGACAGGTTTTTTGCTGTCTAAAGT
>JAJXWC010000106.1 GCA_021781855.1 Bacillota bacterium
TGGCTCACTTTCGGTGGAACAGTCAGTATATGGTCGCTTCTCGGATTTGGTGTTTTTGAAACAGCTCTTATCAAATTCTACGAACATTATCGGGTACCTAAAACGAGCAAAAATTCAACGCTAATTTTTGTGGTTACCTTGCTTCTCGCAATTGTCCCACTCTTTGTTGTGAAAATCACACCAGTGTTTAATCCGCAGCATCCAGAATCAATTTTCGGTTTTCTAGGTATTTCCTATGTCACATTTAAAACGGTAAGTACGATTATTGAAATCCGTGACGGATTAATCAAGGCGGTGCCGCTCAAGGATTTTCTTTACTTTTTGTATTTTTATCCGACGATTTCGAGTGGTCCTATTGACCGTTTTAGGCGTTTTCGTAAAGATTTGACTGCACCGATTTCAGAAAAATATCCAGTATTTTTAGAAAAAGGAATTTTCTTCATTTTCCAAGGATTTCTGTATAACTTTATTATTGGTTATGAGATTGATAAACTCGTGCTCCACAGCGCGGCAATAAGGGCAACGGTTCATCCAAGTTTTGAAAATATGCTTGTTTCGATGTATGCTTACGGACTTTATCTCTTTTTCAACTTTGCGGGTTATTCGCTCTTTGCGATTGGCGTCAGTTATATTATGGGCTACGATGTACCGATTAATTTCAATAAGCCGTTTTTGGCAAAAAATATCCATGATTTCTGGAATCGTTGGCATATGAGCTTGAGTTTCTGGTTTCGGGATTTTGTCTTTATGCGTCTTGTAAAATGGATAATGGTCAAAAAGTGGTCGAAAAATATGGTCAAAATTTCGAATATCGGCTATTTGCTTAACATGGGATTAATGGGATTTTGGCATGGTTTTACCCCATTTTATATCGTTTATGGTTTTTATCACGCAGGGCTGATGATTGGTTTTGATGCTTGGGGAAGATTTAAGAAAAAGCATAAAATTAAAATTCCGGATAATCGCTGGACGCGAGCGGTAAGTATTTTCATTACCTTCAACGCTGTTTTTATTGGCTTTCTGATTTTTTCTGGAATTCCTTATTTTGCACTTTTACATGGTTTGCATGTACATGTGCCACTGCCTAATTTTTAGGAGAAGGAATGTCACTAATAGCTGTGAAAAAATATAGGGAACAGAGTTTCCATCTTTCATAGTAGCAAGGCTGAGCTAAAAAAAATAATCACTTTAATTTCCAAGAAAGGAAAAAATAAAATGCAAGAACAAGTTTTTGAAATCATTGAACAAATCGCAGGAACAGATGAATTTCGTGAGAATCTGGATATGGACCTTTTTGAAGAAGGGGTTCTTGATAGTATGAAAGCAATCATGCTGATTGTTGAATTGGAAGGGGCATTTGATGTGAGTTTGCCGCCGTCTGAAATGGACCGTGAAGATTGGAATACAGCAAACAAAATTGCTGAGCGCGTGAAAGAAAAAGTTGAAGAATGAATGATTTTTTTGCCAAACATAGAATTTTGAAGGCACTTGCTCCGTTGGTAAGCGCGATTATTCTGGTTGTGCTTTTGTTCTTTTCACCGTTAACGCTCACACCGAATTATTCAATGCAGCAACTTAAGCAGTTTGCTACGAATCCAAGTTCACGTGTGTCTTTCGTGGGTTACTCGATTAAGGAGCAGGCTTTTCAAAATCCTAATTTTCTTCCGATTTTGGGTTCAAGTGAATTGGAGCATTTTGATGCTTTTCACCCAAGCGTTTATTCGGCGAAATATAAGACTGCTTATACCCCCTTTTTGGCGGGGCAACCAGGTACGCAGTCTTTGTCACAGTTCTTTTATGTAAATTCAGTGGCATCTGCACTTAAAAATCGTAAAATCGTTTTTATTATCAGTCCTCAGTGGTTCACACCGAGAGGTGTTCAACCTGCTGCGCTTGAAAATTTTGTATCAAAAGGTGAGATTTATACTTGGTTGCGCACAGCAAATCCTAAGGATGAAACAACTCAACAGCTGGCGCAGCGTTTACTTGGAATTCCTGATTTTAGTGATGATATTGTGATTGATAGCGCCTTAAAATCTTTAGCAAAAGGGCAGTCACTTAATTTAATTACAGATTTTGGAGTTTCAAGCTCGGAACAATTCTGGAAGAAGGAAGATTTGCTTTTTTCTTATTTCAGTATGTTGCAAACGCAAAAGGCAAATCCTTTGAAAATGGTTAATCAGTATGCCAAACAATTGCCGAAATCACCGAATGAAAAAGAGCTAGAAAATCTAGCTTACCAGCAAGGGCAGGCTAACGCAAATAATAATAAATTTGGCATCGCAAATCAAGTCTGGGCGAAAAATATTAAACCGCAAGCTGCCAGACGCAAGGGAACGATGAAGAAAGTAAGTTATTTGCAGAGTCCAGAATATGCTGATTTTCAACAACTTCTCAATCAATTTGCTGCAAATCATGACGATGTAGAGTTTGTTATTCCGCCGGTGAATGGTGCTTGGTACAAGTACTGTGGACTTTCAGAGCAGACTTTGCAGGATTTTAGCGATAAAATCACTTATCAGCTTCAGTCTCAGGGCTTTAACAATATTTTGGATTTGACAAGTAAATATAATGAACCTTACTTTATCGGTGATACGATTCATTTCGGTACACGAGGTTGGCTTGCCGTCAATCAGGGAATTGCCCAATTTATGAAAAAACCAATGAATGCAAATTATCAAATGGATAATCAGAAATTTTTGTCGAAAACTTGGCAAATGGGAAAATATTAAGTAAAATCCGAACAATAGATTCGGATTTTTTCAATTTTATTGATACTGGCAAGTATTTTCCGAATGATTAGCGTAAAATGAAAAGTATGTTGAATGGAGGTTTTGAAAAGTAAAGTGTCAAAAGTGAAAAAGAAAATTATCGGAATTATCGGTGGCGGACAACTTGGTCAAATGATGGCGATTTCTGCGCAGTATATGGGGCATAAAGTTATTACGCTTGACCCTAATCCGACTTGTTCGGCAAGCAAAGTGAGCGATGAAATGATTGTGGCAGACTATGACAATGTAGAAAGCTTGTTGAAACTGGCCTACGCTTGTGATATTGTCACTTATGAGTTTGAAAATGTAAATGCGGCGGCACTACACGAAATTGAAGGTTGTGTGGTTATTCCACAGGGAATTCGTTTGCTTGAAATCACACAAAACCGTAAATTTGAGAAGGCTTTTTTGACGGATGAGGCAAAAGTTCAGGTTGCACCGTGGAAATTGATTACATCGGCTGATGATTTACCAGAAAGAGTAATAAAGAAACAAGTCTTAAAGACGACAACGGGTGGATATGATGGTCATGGACAAGTTGTTTTGAAAAGTGATGAAGATTTGCCAGCAGCCCGTGAATTAGCTGGGATGGCAGAATGTGTACTGGAAGATTTCGTGGCTTTTGAACGTGAAATTTCGGTAATAATATCCGGAAATGGCGAACAATTTGTTGCTTTTCCATTAGCAGAAAATGACCATCGTGAAAATATCTTACACCAGACGATTGCACCTGCGCGTGTAGGCGATGAAATTGCTGAAAAGGCGCAAAAAATGGCATTTGATATTGCGCATGAACTTCATCTTTCAGGAACTTTATGTGTTGAGATGTTTTTGACGGCTGACGGTGAAATTTTTGTGAATGAATTGGCACCGAGACCGCACAATAGTGGACATTATACGATTGAATCTTGTGATTTTTCGCAATTTGATTTGCATATTAAGGGAGTGCTTGGCGAGAAATTGCCTAAGCCACAGCTTTTGAAATCGGCTGTCATGTTAAATATTTTGGGGCAGCATGTTGACTCTGTGGAAAAGCTCTTGGATACGCATCCTGATTGGCATCAACATGATTATGGTAAACCTGATGCCAAGCACAATCGCAAAATGGGGCACCTCACGATTTTGACAGATAATTTCGAACAAACATTGACGGAAATCAAAGAGACAGGGATTTGGAGTAGTGAAAGATGAAGCAGAAGTTTCAACTCTCTATGATATGAGGTCAAGTGTTCTATTGATTTTATCTCCATTTTGTCAGACTAGCAAGCTTAATAAATAAGTTGCTAGTCACAATCGTAAATGGCTATCTTCATAGCTACTGCCCGTCTGCTGAAACGAGACAAATCGTCAAGCGAAATCTGAACTGGAGCAAGTATTCTGGATAAAAAAACGGTCTTTGTTAAAAGCCGTTTTTTATGTTTTATCTCATAATCTACCTTGGCGGGATAAGTAGCACCAAGCTTCAGTTATAAAAATAATTCAGCGTGCATAATTTTCGTCGAACTCGTCAATTTCAATGTAAATATAGCATTTTTTATCAGAAAGTGCCTGACGAATATCAACTTCAATGGCATTAATAATTGTGGAACCGTGGGCTTCTTCGGAAGTTATAAGGTCAATTTTGGCGGCGATAAGAATTTCATCTGGACCGAGATGGACAGTTTTGACATTAATGATTCGGTCAATTTCAAAGCGGTCAAAGGCTGATAAAATCTTGGTCAAATCGGATTGTGTTACACTTTCGCCAACAATGAGACTGTAAAATTCTCGTGCTAGGAAAATAGCAGCACCCATAAGCAAAAATCCGATAAGCAAACCAGAAAGAGCATCCCACATGGCATTATGCATAACAGCAGTTAAAATTGTCCCCAAAAGTGCCAAAGTAAGTCCAATAATTGCACATAAATCTTCAGCGAAAATCACGAGAATTTCACTATGGCGGCTTTCATGAAGAAATTTGAAAAGAGGAAGCTTCTCAGTATTCAGCTCGGAAATTTCCTTGAAAGCAATCCTTAAGGAAGAACCTTCAATCAACATACCAACAAGTAAAATCACGATAAGCAGCCAAGGATTTTCCACCTCGTGCGCAGGATGCATAAGTTTGTCAAAGGCCTCCATGACACCAATAACTCCGCCTCCAAAAAAGAGAAAAGTCGCAACAATCGTACTGAAAAAGTATTTTGCTCGTGCCTCACCGAATTGGTGCAAGGCAGATTGATTTTTCTTCGCTTGACGGTCACCAAACAGCAGTAAAATTTGATTGCCACAGTCTACGACGGAGTGAATACTTTCATTGAGCATAGCAGCGGAACCGCTGAGACCAAAACCGATGAACTTACTGATTGCAACCAAAAGATTAGCGCCAAGAGCAGCAATAACGGCAAACATTCCTGATTTTTGTTGTTTTTTATTTTCCATAATTCAAATTATACCAAGATGTGAGCGGTACCGTCAAGACGTGTAGTGAAGCGGAAAAATGTGGTTCTGCGCTTTCAGGTTTCATTTTATCTTTTCGTCTGGCTAGCTTCTGGTATGGTGAACTCAATTATAACAAAATATAGCTCTGACAATTCTGTCAGAGCCATATTTATTAAAGTCAATCAACATCAATTTCTGATTTCATTTTGACAATGAAAATGGAAGTTCATCAGGTAAATATTCTTGTGGATTTGGGACAATTCCAAGTTCAAATTTGATTTCCCCGCCATTTGTCAAATCATCATGCTTGAAGAAAGTGCTTTTGACAAGTTTGTCAGCCCAAGTGATTTTATTGACAAAAACCTGTTGCGGATAATTAGGTTCGGACAGAATCGTCAAATCCTTACCTGAGCTCAAATGAATCACTGCTTTATCCCAAAGCGGCATGCCAATCACATACTCAGAAGACCCGGCAGTCACGGGATAAAAACCAAGACTTGAAAAGATATACCATGCTGCCATCGTGCCATTGTCCTCATCGCCTGGATAGCCATTTGGTGTGTCATCAAAGACCTGTGTAAGCAAATTTTTAATCAAAGGCTGTGCCATCCACGGCTTGCCAATATAACTGAAAAGATAAGGATAGTGGAAATTTGGTTGATTGGAAATCGCAACCTGACCAAACTCCAGTGCTGCCATTTCGCTCATTTCATGAATTTCAAAGCCGTAACCCTCCACGTTAAAATGTGGACGTTGATTACAAAGCTCAATCAGCTTTTGCTCAAATGCCGCAGAGGAGCCGTGCAAGTCAACCAAGCCAGCAAAGTCTTGAAAAACAGACCAAGAAGTCTGCCAAGCACTCCCTTCTGCATAATCACGTCCCCAACGAATATCCAGAAAATCAGGTCGGAATATGCCATTTTCATCTTTGGCACGCATAAATCCAGTTGTTTTATCAAAAATATTTTTATAGTTTTCAGCTTGTTTAGCATAAAGTTCAGCGTCATCATACGCTCCAACAACTTGGGCAACGCACGAAATGCAGTAGTCCGAAAAGGCATAATCAAGCGTGTGATTAACCGATTCATGATGGGTCAGCGGGACATATCCTAATTTTAAATAGTCTGCTGTGCCACGTCTGCCGTAGTTTTCGTTTTCTGACTGAACCGTTGCCGCCTTTTTCATTGCTGTGAGAAATTCTGGCATCAAGTCTGGGCGAATCCCCTTGACAGCAGCATCAGCAATGACAGCATCAATCAAGGTACCCGGCATCAAACCACGTTCGTCAGGTGAGAGCCATTTCGGCAAAAAGCCAGTTTCAAGGTAAGAGTTCAGAAAGCCTTCCAGCATATCAGCGTATTTGTCCGCCGCAATCAGCGAGTAAAGTGGATAAACTGTGCGGAAAGTGTCCCAAAAACCATTATTGGTATAGAGTGGGCCTGATTTGACAGACTTGTCAAAAGTGTCATAGTGAATTTTTTCTCCCTTTTGGTCAAATTCATAAAAAGTCTGTGGAAATAAGAAAGTCCGATACAGATTATGATAAAAAGTCGAAACTTGTTTGGCATTATGATGCTTGATTTCAATCTTTGAAAGCTGCTCATTCCAAGCTTTTTCAGCATTTTCAAGATAATCCGATACCTGCCAGTTTTGCTCTCTGGACAAATTCAGTTTTGCTTGTTCACTTGAGATAAATGATGTTCCGAAGCGCACCGTTTGTTTTTGAAAATCCCCAAAATCAATTCGGACATGACCGTTAGTAGCCGTCAAATCATCGTCAATTTTGACCGCATTGTCAAAAGCCATAACCACATAAAATTTAAAATCTTTATCTTCACAGCCTGCAAAATTCACGACTGAAAATGCAAGTTCAGTCTCTGACAAAGCAGTAAGTTCATATTTTCCAGGCAAATGTAGCATCAAACCGTTATCATGAACCGCAGAATTATTGAAGGTCATTTCCAAGACACCTCCATACATGGACGGAATCAAACGTGAGTCAATCTGATAACGCAACTGCGTCAGCTCGATTTGCACAGGTGTCATCAGTGCTTCGTTTGGTCGATAAGACGAAATTGTGTGCCAGAGCGAAGTCTCAGGTAAAAATCCAGCGACAGGTGTCATCGTAAAGTGTGAAAAGTCGCCCATCCATGGACTCGGCTGGTGGGTCAGCCGATAACCTTCAAAAGTACGGTCCTCAGGGTGAAACCACCAGCTCCCGCGCCCATCGCCCGTCGAAGCCGCAAAATAATTCATCCCCCAGGGCAGACCAGTATAAGGCAGACAATTTCCATGCGAAAAGCTTCCCGTATTTGCCGTTGCGTGCCGT
>JAJXWC010000107.1 GCA_021781855.1 Bacillota bacterium
CGCATGTGAGCTGCTATGTTACTAATGAAGTAATCACTTTAAACTACAAGAAAGTATTCAAGGGCTAACGATGTCGGAAAAGCAAAAAACAAGAGTAAATAAGGAAAAAGAAGTAAAAAATAAAGCCGAACGTTCAAAAATGAAGAGCGTTTTTTCCTATATTGGAAAAAGCCTGCTTTTCATTGTTCTCGCTGCTGGAATCGGAGCTGGAACAGCAACCTATCTCTTTTTTCGCTCTAGCCAAGACGTGATTGTTCCTGATGTAGCCAATCTTACGAAAGCTCAGGCAGCAGAAAAACTGTCAGAAAAGGGATTTAACAGCTATAAAGTTGTTGAAACAGACGCTGCTTCAAATATCAATAAAATTTCTAGGAGCAATCCGCCCGCAGGAGCAATTACTAAAAATCAGAATACAATCACACTTTTTCTTAATGTTTATAAAGGCACAGATATTAGTAATTTTACGGGAAAAACAGCAGCAGATGCGGTCAATACACTGACTAATGATTTCCAGATTCCGAAAAATCACATCAAGATTGAATACGCGTATAACACCAGCATCGCTACAGGTCAAGTCATCAAACAAAATAAAGAAAAAAATGTAAATCTGGAAAATGATACAATTATTTTAACAGTTTCTAAGGGTGCAGAACTTATCAAACTCGAAAATCCAGTTGACAAACCATTTACCGATGTTCAAGCCCAGCTACTTTCTGTCGGAATTTCGGCAAATGCACTTCATGTTACCTACCAAAATGACAGCAGTATTGCAATTGGCAATGTCATTTCCATAAGTCCTGCGGTCAATGAATGGTATGATTTGGCAAAGAATACACCGATTAATCTTGTCGTATCAAATGGAACAACAGTACCGACTATCAAGGTACCAAATTTGACGGGAAATAGCTATGCGCAGGCATTAGCGACGCTCACAGGCTTAGGAATTGACCCAAGTCATATTTCTTACAGTGGCGTTCAGACGGGAACTGTGCAAAGTCAGACTATTCCAGCCAATCAGCTCGTGGATAAAGGCAATGTTTATTTAACCCTAAATATGACCGTTCCTAAAAGCGCACAAAAACCAGTTGATATGATTGATTTGAACAGTTTAAAGGGACTTGCAGTTCAAAATGCAGAAAATTTATTGGTTACAGCTGGCGTATCCGTCCAAATTAAACCGCAGCAGACAAACAGTACACCAGAAAATACAGTTATTTCTGCTAGTAAAAACGGCGACACGATTGATTTGCTTGTTGCTGTTCCAACGAATAATCCTCCAACAGTGCCCTCAAGCAGCTCAACAGCAAATCCTAATTAAGCCACGGCATCTGTGGCTTTTTTATGTTATAATGAAATAAATTAAAATGATTATTTCATCTCAGCAATGCGTGCTATTTACGCAGTTTGTGTTGCGCTCTGCCCATTTGCTCTATCTCCGTGCTTCGCCCTACGAAAGACAACTATCTACAACCTCAACAGTACGCCACGAAAGATGAGAGCTTCGCTCTCTCTATCTGCAACCTCAACAATACACTGTACTGTTGAGCTGTTAAGCTGTCAGTTCGTTAGTCGCAATCGCAAAGTGTCAAAGCACTAAGGAGAAATGGCAAGTTTCGAATTTCGCTCAACTGTCCTAAGGTCAGCCGCTTTACGATTGCGACTAACTGCTTTAGCGGTGTAGCGAGCAACGAAAGTGTGGTGCGAACGCGCGGAGATAGCGGTATGACTTCTTGGACAGGGTAACCTCATATCAAAGATGTTAAGCAGACTGTTGTGGCTTTAGCCGCTTACAGGTCGCTTAGTTTTTTCACCTAGAGGTTGTACCCTAAATTTAGTTGGAGTTGAAACTCCAGCTGAATAAGTCTCTGCTTTATTTGTGTAGAGCCTTTCTTATATTGAGGTTTATACGCATTTGCTGGATTAAATTAAACTTCTAAGGATATTTTTATGAATATAAACGAAATGAACGCACGCAAGGAAAAAATCCGTAATTTTTCAATCATTGCGCATATTGACCACGGTAAAAGTACGCTTGCTGACCGTATTCTTGAATTGACCGAGACAGTTTCCAAACGTGAAATGCAGGCGCAGCTTCTTGACAGTATGGATTTGGAGCGTGAACGTGGCATCACGATTAAGCTCAATGCGATTGAGCTGAATTACCATGCAAAAAACGGTGAAACTTATATTTTCCACCTGATTGACACACCGGGACACGTGGACTTTACTTACGAAGTCAGCCGCTCGCTTGCCGCTTGTGAGGGGGCGATTTTGGTCGTGGATGCGGCACAGGGGATTGAAGCACAAACCCTTGCCAATGTCTATTTGGCGCTGGACAACGACCTTGAAATCCTACCTGTCATCAACAAAATTGACCTCCCATCTGCACAGCCAGAGCTTGTGCGGCAAGAGATTGAAGATGTGATTGGGCTAGATGCGTCAGAAGCTGTCCTTGCGTCCGCCAAAGCAGGCATTGGTATTGAGGAAATTTTGGAGCAGATTGTGGAAAAAGTCCCTGCTCCATCTGGCAATGTGGAATCGCCTCTTCAGGCACTCATTTTTGACTCTGTTTATGATGCTTATCGGGGCGTGATTTTGCAGGTGCGACTGATGGATGGTGTGGTGAAAGTCGGCGACCGCATTCGGCTGATGGCAAGTGGTAAAGAGTTTGATGTGACAGAAGTCGGGATTTTCACGCCGAAGTCAGTGGCGCGTGATTTTTTGATGGCAGGTGATGTTGGCTATGTCGCAGCGAGTATCAAGACCGTTGCAGACACGCGAGTTGGTGATACGATTACCTTAGCGGAAAATCCTGCGGCAAAGCCTTTGGCAGGCTACAAGAAAATGAATCCAATGGTCTTTGCGGGGATTTATCCCGTCGAGTCCAACAAATATAACGATTTGCGTGAGGCACTAGAAAAACTCCAGTTGAATGATGCAAGCTTACAGTTTGAAGCAGAAACCTCGCAAGCGCTGGGCTTCGGTTTTCGTTGTGGTTTTCTCGGGATGCTTCACATGGATGTGGTACAGGAGCGCTTAGAGCGCGAATTTGGGCTAGATTTGATTATGACGGCACCGTCGGTGGTTTATCATATCAAGACGACCTCAGGCGAGACGCTTGAGGTGGCCAATCCGAGTGAATTTCCAGACCCGACAATGATTGAAAGTATTGAGGAGCCTTATGTCAAGGCACAGATTATGGTGCCAAATGACTATGTCGGAGCAGTCATGGAGCTCGCTCAGAGAAAACGTGGAGACTTTATCACGATGGATTATTTAGATGCCAATCGGGTCAATGTGCAGTATCATATTCCACTCTCTGAAATTGTTTTTGAATTTTTTGATAAGCTCAAATCTTCGACCAAGGGCTACGCCAGCTTTGACTATGAAATCAGTGATTATCAGCCATCAGCGCTTGTGAAAATGGATATCTTGCTCAATGGCGATAAGGTTGATGCACTGAGTTTCATCAGTCACAAAGAATTCGCACAGGAGCGTGGGCGTTTAATTGTCGAGAAACTCCGCAAACTTATTCCGCGGCAACAGTTTGAAGTACCCATTCAAGCAGCCGTCGGTAATAAAATCATGGCGCGTTCAGATATCAAGGCACTGCGCAAAAATGTCCTTGCCAAATGTTATGGGGGGGATATTTCACGTAAGCGCAAGCTCTTAGAAAAGCAAAAAGCAGGAAAGAAGCGAATGAAGGCGATTGGCTCGGTAGAAGTGCCACAAGAGGCATTTTTGTCGGTTTTGAGTATGGATGAGGATTGATTAAGTCTCTGTCTCATTATTCTTCTGAAAAAATGCAAAATTATTTTATGGATTGGGAAGAAAACACTAACGAAAATCAAACGGAAAATACTATTTTGTTCCACTGATTGTCAAATTCGGTAAAGAGTAAATTGATAAAAATACAGAAATTTCATGATTTCTGTATTTTTTTACACTAAATTCTTGACAAATGAAAAAATATGCAGTAAAATGTATAAAAATACAGAAAGGCGTGAGCTAATGATTAAAATTTCCATTGTTGGAATTACAGGGTATAGTGGTTTAGAGTTGTTTCGTCTGCTTTATGCACACCCAGAGGCTGACCTTGTAAAGATTTGCGCGACAACGCACATCGGCGAAAAATTTGATGAAGTTTTTCCGCAATTTACAGGGCTGTCAAAGCTGACGATTACGGCATTTGATGCTGACGAAATCATGGCTGAGAGTGATGTCGTTTTCTTTGCTACCTCGGCCACAGTCAGCTCAAGACTGGCTTTGCCCTTCATCAACGCTAATTTTCCAGTGATTGATTTGTCAGGTGATTTTCGGTTAAAAGCACCATCAGTTTATGAAAAATGGTATAAAAATACACCAGTGAAATCTGAATATTTATTAAAAGCCCAGTACAATCTGGCCGATTTATCACAAGCCACCGAAAAGTACATCGCCAATCCGGGCTGTTATGCGACAGCAACTTTGTTGGCTCTGGCGCCATTGGTGCAGCAGCATTTGATTGATTTGGACAGCATCATTGTCGATGCCAAGTCGGGTCTGTCAGGGGCGGGAAAAAAATTGACCGACAGCAGTCATTTTGTCAATGTATCTGATAACATGAGCATGTACAAAATCAATGCTCATCAACATATCCCAGAGATTGCGCAACAGTTGAAGCTCTGGAATCCTGATTTTCAGGCCTTGCAGTTTAGCACAAGTCTGATTCCTGTCACGCGCGGAATTTTTGCATCTTGCTATGCAAAAGTCACGGAAAATGTGACGATTGAGCACATTAAGACCGCTTACCAGCAGTTTTACGCAGACAAATTTTTCGTAAGAATTCGACGAGAACTCCCTCAGCTCAAAGATGTAGCGGGCACGAATTTTTGCGATATCGGCTTTGCCTACAATCCAACAACCCACATTTTGACGGTGGTTTCCGTCATTGATAACTTAGTCAAAGGTGCTGCAGGACAAGCGGTTCAGAATTTTAATCAACTTTTTGGTTTAGACGAGAAAACTGGACTACTAGCTGCTCCAATGATTTGAAAATTAGAAAGTGATAAATAAATGAAAGAAATCTCAGGAAACATCGCCAGTCCTAAAGGCTTTACAGCAGATGCCGTTCATGCGCAGCTCAAATATAAAAAGCTCGATTTAGGCATCATTTTGAGCGAAAAATCTGCGGCAGTCGCTGGTGTGTTTACGACGAATAAGGTTTGTGCAGCGCCTGTCAAATTTGACCGCGAAGTCGTTAAAAAGGGGTTAGCTCAAGCGATTATTTGTAATTCGGCGATTGCCAATGCCGTCACAGGCGAAGAAGGCTGGCAAAATGTGGCAAAAACACAAAAATTAGTCGCAGAAAAATTTAATCTTGACGAAAAACAAGTGGCAGTCTGCTCCACAGGCGTCATCGGTGTCCAGCTTCCAATGGACAAAATCGCCGCAGGGATTGCCAAACTCTCTGAAAATGGCACAGCCGACCATTTCGCTCAAGCAATCTTGACCACCGATACAAAAACGAAAACCATCACACTAGAAACTGAAATCGGCGGGAAATTGGTGACGATGAGCGGTGTCTGCAAAGGTTCAGGGATGATTCATCCGAACATGGCAACGATGCTCGCTTTTATCACAACAGATGCCAATATCTCATCTGACCTTCTTCAAGCGACATTATCAAAAACGATTGAAACGACCTTCAATCAAATCACAGTAGATGGTGATACATCAACAAATGACACTGTGCTCGTTTTGGCAAATGGTGCCGCAGAAAATCCTGAAATCCTCAAAGACAGCAGTGATTATGAGCGTTTTGAAAAAATGCTTGCTACTGTCTGTGCTGCTTTAGCCAAAAAAATCGCTGCAGACGGCGAAGGGGCAACAAAACTCATTGAAGTTACTTTGAACGGCGCTCCAGATGACCTTACTGCCCGCATGATTGCTAAAAAAATCGTGGGGTCGAGCCTAGTCAAAACGGCGATTTTTGGTGCTGACCCAAACTGGGGACGGATTATCTCAAGTATCGGGCAGAGTGCTGATTTTGAAGTACCCGACATTGCCTTGGAAATCCAAAATGAACTCGTCCTGCATCATTCGACACCCGTTGCTTTTGATTCGGCTTGGCTTTCTGAGAAATTAAAAGAAGACAAAATATTCATCAAAGCGGACCTCAATGCAGGAAAAGGCACAGGAAAAGCATGGGGCTGCGACTTAACCTACAAATATGTCGAAATCAACGCACTCTACACCAGTTAAGAAAAGAAAGGAATTGAGCTCCCCCTCCTAGAAGCTAGGAAAATAGATAAAATGGAACCTGCGCAAGCGCAGAACCACATTTTCCTAATTTTCTACGCTTCAGGGCAGTCGGGTTCACATCTTATTATGACAAATCTACTTCCAAACTACAATCGTCTCCCTTTTGCCCTAAGCAAAGGCGAAAATGTCTATCTCTATGACGACCAAAAACACAAATATCTTGATTTTACAAGCGGCATCGGCGTGATGAACCTCGGTTACAGCTTTACTGCCAGCAAAAATGCGGTGAAAGCCCAGCTTGATGCGCTACCGCACTTGTCTAATCTTTACCAGAACCCTTTGCAGGAAGCCGTCGCTGATAAATTGAGTTACGATGGAAAATATAAAGCTTTCTTCTGTAACTCAGGCACGGAAGCCAATGAAGCTGCCCTCAAACTTGCTCGTCTCATCAAGCCCGAAGCCAAAATTCTCGCTTTCAATGACGGTTTTCACGGGAGGACTTTCGGGGCGATGAGTGCGACGATGCAAGCAAAAATTCAGGCTGGCTTTGCTCCTCTGGTTCCCGATTTCGTTGCTTCAGATTATAATGATGTTGCAATGCTCCGACAGACACTTCTGACGGAAAATATCGGTGCCATTATTTTTGAAATCATTCAGGGCGAAGGTGGGATTATTCCCATCACAGGAGCATTTGCTGCAGCCTTGAAAATGGCACAAGAACAAGGCATTTTGCTTATCATTGACGAAGTTCAGACGGGCATTGGACGGACAGGAAAGTTATTTAGCTTTGAGCATTTTGGTTTTGAGCCCGATATCTTCACGGTTGCTAAAGGGCTGGCAAATGGCATCCCGACAGGTGCCATGCTCGCTAAAGCGAAATATGCTGACTTTTTCTCCGCAGGAAAACACGGTTCAACTTTCGGCGGCAATCCTTTGGCAATGGCATCCGCAAATGCAGTGCTGTCAGCGCTGACAGATGATTTTCTCGCCGAAGTGAGCGAAAAAAGTGAATTTCTCAAACAGCTCCTTTCTGAAAAATTGAGTAAAAAGCCGACAGTAAAAGCAGTAAAAGGGATTGGATTCATGATTGGCATTCAACTTTCCGATGAAAAAACCTTGTCGGAAAACATGGCAAAACTCCGAGAAGAAGGCTTGCTCGTGCTGTCCGCAGGGCATGATGTCATCCGTCTCTTGCCCCCGCTTATCATGTCGAAAGCGGAACTTGCAAAGGGCATGGAAATCTTAGAGGACGTCCTATGAACCAAACGGCAAAG
>JAJXWC010000108.1 GCA_021781855.1 Bacillota bacterium
TTAAAAATTGATGAAATCAAAGATTATGAACACATCACAACAGAAAATTTTGCAGACTGGCAGAAAAAAATTCGACGGGAAGAAACAGAAGTACGAAATCCAGCCTGGTCAACGGCGACGAAATATTTCGCTTTCATTGATGAAAAAATCGCAGGAGTAATTAGTTGCCGCTGGCAGATTGAAAAAGGGATTTTGCTGGAATGGGGCGGACATATCGGTTATGGTGTAGCACCAAGTTTTCGCGGGGGACATTTAGCTGAGAAAATGGTTCATTTTGCTTTAGAAAAGTATCGAAAAGCCAATATTTTGCGCGTGATGATTTCTGCTGATGAGGAAAATTGGGCAAGTCGTAAGACGATTGAACATTGCGGCGGAAAACTTGAAAATATAGTTGATATTGACGGCAGTTTGGTTTGTCGTTATTGGATTGCTTTGGACAAATGAAGTAGAGACTAAATTTGAAGATTGTTATTTCGCTTTAGTGCTTTAGCACCTTGTGATTGCGAGCATTTAAAGCCTAGCAGCATTAAGGTTGTAGTTTCGTAGCCCGAGATAGCAAAGCACTGCTGAGATGAAAATGAAATGCGCTTATTTGCGCTTTTTTTGATAAAATAGAAGAATGAAACTAGAAAAAATGCCGCCTGAGTTCTTGCGAGCCTCGCCGGTTTTAGAAAAAATACAAGAACATCAGTTTGAAGCTTATTTTGTCGGCGGCTCTGTTCGCGATGTTTTATTATCGCGCGCAATTCATGATGTTGATATTGCCACAAGTGCCTATCCAGAGGAAATCAAAAAAATTTTTCCACATACGATTGATGTAGGAATTGAGCATGGGACTGTGCTGGTACTAGCTGGGCCAACCGAGGCAGAGCATTACGAAGTGACGACTTTCCGTACAGAGAGCAAATATACGGATTATCGCAGACCCGACCATGTTGATTTCGTTCGCGATTTGGCGGAAGATTTGAAGCGGCGGGATTTCACAATGAATGCGCTCGCGATGAATGTTGATGGCCAAATGATTGACTTATTTAATGGCATTTCTGACATGGAAGGTAAAATCATAAGGGCAGTGGGACTTCCAGAAGAACGCTTCAACGAAGATGCGCTAAGGATTATGCGTGCTTTGCGCTTTTGTGCAACGCTGAATTTTGGTATTGAAAAAACGACCTTTAGCGCGATGAAGTCTCATGCTCATTTGCTCAAAAAAATCTCAATTGAACGAATTTTCATTGAGCTAGATAAATTGCTGCTGGCAGACGACTGGCGGAGAGGAATTGAGCTTTTAGTGCAATCAGGAGCTTGGGAGTATCTGGTTGGTTTTGATTTGACAGGATTGTCAAAAATGCTTTCCAGTCTATCCAAAGATTTCAAATTTAAAAATTCTGCACAGGCTTGGGCAGCTTTATTGCTTAATTTTGACGAGCAGAACATCAAAGACTTCCTTCGAAAATGGAAAGTTTCCAATGAATTTATCATGAGTGTCACAAATTTAGTGAATGCTTACAGGCAAGAAAATTGGAACTTAACCAGTTTATATCGTTTCGGTTTAGAAAATTGCCAGCTCGTTGATGACCTCAAAGCCGCTACAGGCAGAAAAATTGACTTTGACAAGGCCATCAAAATTGACCAAGCTCTTCAAATTCATCACAAATCTGAAATCGTCATCACGGGCGCCGACCTGATGCAAGAATTTCAGCTCAAAGCCGGTCCAGAACTTGGCAAATGTCTCAAAAAAATTGAAGAAAAAATTGTCAAAAATGAACTCGAAAATGAACGACAAATGATTTTAGAGTTTGTAAAAGACAAGGTAGAAAACTGAGAAATGATATAATAGAGCTAAGAGAACCACGAAAGGAAAAAATCTTGAAAAATCGCAAAACGCTAGCGTTTTGCTTTAGTAGCTGGGCTACTAAAGCAAACTTAAAAGATATTGCTACTGGGGGTGTGTATGCTTGAGAATTTCAACGAACGCCCCCACAAAAACGAGAAACAGGAGTCTATTGCTTATGTAAAGGCTTTGATTGAGCAAGCAAGAAATGATGCGCGAGAAGACGATATTCCAAAACTTGAAAAGCTCATTGAGCTTTTGAACTCAAAAAAATATGGCTTAGTCTGGGAACGACACGAGGAAATTGTCGAAGAAGAGATGAAAACTAAGATTCCTGTTTTTGTAGAAGATGAGAGCAAGAAGATACAGGATAATCCCGATTCTGAGGATTATAATTTCCTGCTTGAGGGCGATAATTTGCACAGTCTTCACCTGCTGGAGAAAACTCATACAGGTAAGATTGATGTGATTTATATTGACCCGCCTTATAATACGGGGAATAAGGATTTTAAGTACAATGACAAGTTTGTGGATAACACAGATACATTTTCACATTCTAAATGGTTGAGCTTCATGGAAAGACGGTTGAGAATCGCCTATAAATTATTATCTGAGTCAGGTTTAATCTTTGTTAGTATAAGTGATATTGAAAATGCCCATTTGAGAACATTACTAGACGATGTCTTTGGTGAGGATAATTTTGTTGCTAATTTAATCTGGGCTAACAGAGAAGGAGGCGGGAGTTCTGATAGTAAAAACTTTAGAATAAAGCATGAATATATCCTCAGTTTTGCAAAAAGAAAAGAAAATATAGAAATTCATGGTGTCCCAGTCGGAAATGAAGATAGATATAAACAAGAAGATGAATTTCGAGGGAAGTATTATCTTCAAAAATTAGGAATGGGCTCAATACAATATTCTAGTTCTTTGGATTATCCAATAACTTGCCCCGACAGTTCCATTGTTATGCCAGCAGATAATAATGGTGGAAAAAAAGCTTGTTGGAGGTGGTCAAAAGGTAAACTAGAATGGGGAATTCAAAATCATTATATTGAAATCAAGAAAGATAGAAGTGGGATTTGGACAGTTTACACTAAGCAATATTTGAATTTTGACAATGAAGGAAATAAAATAGAAAGAACTCAAAGACCAGATGGGATTATAGATAATTTTTCTAGTACACAAGGAGCAAAATCTTTAATTTCAATTTTTGGGAAACCTGTATTTAACTACTCTAAGGACCCTAACTTAATAAAATACTTAGTTGCTAGGATAAATAAAAAGAATTTGAACATCCTTGATTTCTTCGCAGGTTCAGGTACAACGGGTCAGGCGGTTACAGAACTTAATGCAGAAGATGGCGGTAATCGCAAGTTTATTCTCGCCACAAACAATGAAAATAATATTGCTGAGGAAGTCACTTACGAGCGTATGAAACGGGTGTCTGCTGGAACTGAAAAATACACGGCGCACCCAATGAATCTTAAATATTTCAAGACAGATTTTGTTGTCAAAAAAGATTTTCCTGATGCATCCTTAGAATATGAGCTTCTTAAATACGTGACACCACTTGTAGAGCTTGAATTTGCGATTGATATTACCAATCCGAAAGTTCAAATCGTACTAAATGAGGAACAACTTGAATCCTTGATTGCAAATGACGAACTTGTCAGCAATTCCACACTGTTCATGCACCCCGACGTTTTCCGAGACGCAGAGCAAAATCAAATTTTAAGCGATTTACAAATCAAAGTCCAAGAAATTCCTGATTATTTCTTTGGTGGGGAGATGTGGCAATAATGCAGGGAAATTTAATTTGGGCAAATGATGGCGGAATAACTGTGAGTATTGACTTAGACAAAATGGAATATGGTTATATAGCTTGCTATTCATATCTGTATGCCACACATAACATGTCAGCCGAAAATTGGATTCGACATTCAGAAATTCGGAATATGGTTTCAGAATTGAACCAACTCTCTTTAAAAACAGGGTTTAGGGTAACTCAGAAAGATATTGATAATAAATTAGTTGTAACAACAGACGCAGCTATGACTTCATCTTTTCTCCCGAGTTCTATAAAAAAGTATGAAGAAGTTATTCGTAGAGCAGATCAATGCAAGGATATCATTCGTGATACTTTTGAACGCTTAAAAATAATTGCAACAAGTCTGCAGCAAGCAGATTTAATCACATACATTGATAAACAAATATCGAAATTCAAACCAAGGAAAAAGGGTGATGGCAATCAATCTAAAACAATTACTAAAGAAATTTTATTGTTAAGAGCGCTTAGAAATACTTATTCACACCAAACTCAATTAACTGATTTTGAATTAGAAAATGTAGAAATTGATTCTAGTCATACAGCCAATTTTACAAAAAAACTTTTTGGAGAAAAATGTGAATCCAAAGATTCTTTAATTCTTAAATTTACTAGATTTGATGAAACTTCAACACAACCTGGGAATATGGAAATACATGAATTTTTCGATATTCCATTTGCGGAAATTGATGATGCAGTTCACTCATTGTATTTAATACTTTTCCATATCAATAAAAGGTTAAGAAACTTTGTGTCTCTTGAACAAATACAAATTCCGTTTAATTCAAATCACTTGCTAAATGGACAACTTCCGAAAAATATGATTTATTCTATTTTGTCGGTGATTGGACTTGGGCAGACTGTTTATAATCATGTAGAAAATCAAGAATATCAAAGGACTAACTAATGCAACTTAAAAATTTCCAACAAGATGTGGTGGACAAACTGCTTGCGTTTATCGCACCAGAATATAAGGTCAATGAGTTGATGATCAAAGCACCAACTGGTGCGGGTAAAACAATCATGCTTTTGTCATGGATTGATGAATATATTCGCTCGACTTCTGACAATGTTGCTTTTGTCTGGTTTACACCTGGCGCAGGCGAACTTGAAGAACAGTCACAAGATAAAGCCAATAGTTTTTCAAGTATTAAAGCACAATCTGTTGATGATGCGTTATTAAATGGTTTTGAGCGAGGTTCAGCCACATTTATCAATTATGAGCGAGTCGTTGGCAAGAAGTCAAAGGCGATGCTGACGGATAGCGAACGTGATAATCTGGTGGATAAAATCGAAAAAGCTTTCCAAAATGACCGTCATTTTGTCGTGATTGTAGATGAAGCGCATCGAAATGATACCAAAAAAGCGCGTGATATTATTTCACGCTTTGGTGCATCAAAAACGGTGCGAGTTTCAGCAACGATTGATGACCCAAACACTCCTGATAGTATTGAGTTTTATGAAGTGACAGAAGAATCAGTCATTGCATCGGGCTTGATTACAAAAGCCGTGGTTGTCAATGAAGCGATTGATACAGAGCTTGATGGTACAGATGAATTTGCCATTTTATTTGAAGCTGCAGAGAACAAGCGCAAAGAGATTGTTAAGAAGTACGCCGAGAATAATGTGGTGGGCGTCAATCCACTGGTACTTGTTCAACTTCCAGATGAAAGCATGCCAACTTTGTCTTTGAGGATTGAAAAATATCTTCAACAAACAATGGGAAAAATTTATGATAATGGAAAACTAGGGATTTGGCTTTCTGAACAAAAGCGCAATGTTGATGATGTGACGAAACTTGATAATAAAGTTGAATATCTGATTATCAAACAAGCCATTGCGACAGGATGGGATGCTCCTCGTGCAAAGATTTTGATTAAAATCCGTGAAAATATGGGAGAGCAATTCACCATTCAAACGCTTGGACGGATTCGGCGGATGCCTCAGCCGTGGTTGGGGCATTATAATGTTGATGTGCTTGACAATGCCTATCTTTACACCTTCGATACAGATTTCCTAAATGGTGTTTTTGCAGCAAATGCAGCAGTTGCACCGACTCCGCTTTTAAATCTCAAAGATAAAGCTGAAGATTTAAAATTGACTTCTGAGCGAGTGCTGAAATATGATGAAACCTTGAATGAAAAGCTGATTTTAGAAAATATTTATAAAGGATTGGTTGAACATTTCAAATTCACAGATGATTTGGAAGCCAACTATCATATTTTAGAAAATCATAACTTCATCATGGGGAACAAGATTTTAACTACTTTCAAACAAGGACGTTTTGACACACTGGAACACGCTGAAAATCTCCAAGATAGAGAGCGCCGAGTGGAAGCAGATTATCAAGATAATCGAATTGATTTGCTTCATGCGTTTCACGAACTTGATCGTGTTGTTCATCTCCCTGTGTCAAAAGTTGAAGCTATGCTAAAAAGACTTTTCTTGTGGCGTGGTTATGCCTTAAAGCATTCCCTTTTGAAATTGAATGCGAATGAGTGGACAGCTTTTATATTAAATAATTGGCACAAGCTCCGTGAAGAATTTAGAAAGACGGATATTGAGCAAGCCATTCAAGGAACGCTTGATTTGGAAAATATCCAGAAGAATGATTTTACGATTCCATTGACTGAGCGCTACACTTACAACCCTAAACTCTCTGATACAAAAAATGTTGAAACAAACGCTTATGCGAACTATACCACGGCATCTATTGCGGTTCGTCCAAGTATCGTTGAGCGATTGATGGAACGGTGGCTTGAAGAACATTCTGATATAGTAGAGTTTGTCTATAAAAACGGAGACAAAGGACCGCAATATTTTTCCCTCGTATTTGGTACAAATGGTGGATTTTCACATTTTTATCCTGACTTTATTGTTAAAATGAAGAATGGAGAAATTTTTATCATTGAAACAAAAGGGGGAGAAGATGTCAAAGGCAATGATAAAAACATTGATGCCTATGCGCCTGCGAAATACGAAGCTTTGAAAAAATATGGGGTTGAGTACAATATCAAATGGGCGTTTGTTCGTGATTACAACGAGGAACTCTGGTATCTAAATAAAGGTAATTGGATAGATGAGATGTCAACAGGTTTTTGGAAATCAGTAGATGAGTTGTTTAGATAATATGTGTTTGCCAATCATTTGTCTCGGATTTGCTCTATAAATTTCTTGACTTCCCGTATATCCTATGATATACTAGCAATAAGGAGGTATAGCCATGACTACACTTACAATCAATAAATGGGGAAATTCCAAAGGTTTGCGTCTGAAAAATGACTTGTTGACAAGCCTTGGCTGGACGAATGCGAAAGAAGTACGTGCGGAGATTACAGAGGACAAGAAGCTGATTATTTCGCTGTCGCCGACAGAAGACGACGGCTCGCTGGCTTTTCTTTTTCGTGATTATGAGGACGACGGAATTCGTGAGGAGCTTCTTGACTTTGGCGAGCCCGTGGGGGAGGAAGCATGGTAAGAGTGCCGCAGCAAGGTGATATCGTCTGGGCAAATCTCAATCCGAAAAAGGGTCATGAGCAGCAAGGCTTTCGTCCGTTGATTGTCCTATCCAATGACTTGGTGTCGCAGCACACGAATGTCGTGATTGTCGCACCTATCTCAACGACGAAACGCCGTTTGCCTTTCTATGTGGAGTTGCCAAAAGACTATGAAACGCAAGGGACAGTCTTGCTGGATCAGCTCGTGACGATTGACTACACGGTACGTCATGCAGAGTATAAGGAGACGGTATCAAGTGAGTTTTTGGAGCAGTTGCTTGATATTTCTCGGCGAATATTTTCAAAATGAAACGCATTTGTCCATATATTTTGTTATACTTAAAATCATAGAAA
>JAJXWC010000109.1 GCA_021781855.1 Bacillota bacterium
CATGAAGTCCAAATTCATTTCAATGTTTTGTTTCATCGTAGGTAAACAAAAAAATTAGCCCGCGGACTAATTTTTTTGTGATAGATTATGTCAAAGCGCTTCGACACCTTCTTCATTTGTACGAATTCGGATTACACGTTCGATGGGTTGAATGAATATTTTTCCATCACCAACTTCTCCTGTTTGGACTGCTTTTATAATTATGAACACAAAAAAACCGCTCGAAAGAACGGTTTTCAGTCTAATTAACGACGACGTTCAGCAATACGCGCAGCTTTACCTTGCAAAGCACGGAGGTAATACAATTTCGCACGACGAACTTTACCATGACGGATAACTTCAATTTTTTCAACACGTGGTGTGTGAAGTGGGAAGATACGTTCTACACCAACACCGTTTGAAATTTTACGAACAGTGTAAGTTTCAGAAATTCCGCCGCCTTTACGAGCGATAACAACGCCTTCAAAAATCTGAATACGTTCACGTGTTCCTTCAACAACTTTCGCGTAAACTTTTACAGAATCACCAGGGCGAAAATCAGGAATATCGCTACGAAGTTGGCTTGCGTTGATTGATTCAATCAATGATTGTGACATTTTTTCTCCTCTTGTTCATCATACGGCTCCTGCCCAGCGGATAAACAGTTTTATTTGCGTGCAAAAAGCACAAGTTAAATTATAGCAAAAGCTTTAGGATTTTGCAAGTACTGCAAATTCGATACTGTAACCCTGAGTTTTGCTTTTCCTAGAACGAAAAGATTGTGCAAGGTTAATAGGAATAAAAACGTGGCTCTATTTCATTATTTTTCAAATACGATAATAAATTGCGTGAGCTGTTCATCGCTTTTGACCTGAATGGTTCCTTGATGCTGCTCGACAATAGACTTCACAATCGCAAGCCCAATACCATGAACACCGCCGTTTCCTTTGTAAAAACGCTCAAAGATATGCGGCAAATCTTTTTGAGAAACCATTTCACCGTCATTGCTCACAATCAAAATAATTTTCCCATTTTCTGATTGACAACTAAGTGTGATTTTTGTTTTGGCATAACGTAGCGCATTGGATACTAGATTGCTAATAGCGCGTCTCAAGGCTTTGTAATTGACCGACTTGATAATCGGTGTTTTCGCAAAATCTTCTATGAGTTTCAAATTTTTCTGCTCAGCAAGCGCATTTTGTTCTAGCACGACATCATTTAATAATTCTTGCAAGCTGTAAGGCATGAATTCCTGTTGCACATTAAGATTATCCAGTCGCGAGAGTGTGAGTAAGTCTTCAACAAGGTCACTCATACGGTCTGTTTCAGAAAGAATAATCTTACTTGCATCTTTCGGGGGAATAACATCATAAGAAATGCCTTCTGCATAACTTTTAATTGCCATGAGTGGGGTCCGCAGCTCATGCGAAGCATTCTGAAAGAAAATTTTCTGGTCTTGGTCGTTACTTGCAAGCTGCGCTGCTGCTGCATTCATCGTATCAGCAAGAGTCGCCATTTCTAAGTCTTTAAAAGTATCTTCACAAGGAGTAAAATCTCCCTTTCCGATTTGCGTAGCAAAATTTGCCAAGCGCGATAAAGGGCGAACGAGTCGTCTCGTGACATAGGCCACAGCGATTGCGAGAACCAGGATAACTGCTAATGCCACAAAGACGAGAAATAAATTAACAGACCTTGAAAAGTTGACAATCCCCGTAATATCAACATAAAGCAAGAGGTAAGTTCCGTTGCTTTGTTTGCTTGTCTCGATATAGTAGGTTCCTGTGCTCGTTTCCAGCCGATAATCTTTCAAATTATTGAGTGTTGTTCCGTTATTTTTCAGACTTTGCGCTATTTCTTTGGATATTTCTTTATCAATCGTTGAAACATTTGACGATACAGTTTGAACTTCATATTTTGCATTAATTGTGAAAGAGGCTGGGTGCGTGTTGAACATTCCACGTGGAGCATTATCCAAATCTGGTGGTGTGGTAACTGGCGCTGTTGCATCTTGTAGTGCAGTATTTTGATAGCTGACAACACGAGCAAGCTGATTAGTTGCTGTGCTACTGATGTAGCTATCCATGAGAACATTAAAAATAACAATCACACCGAGAAAAGCCAGCAACACAAAGCTGATATTAGCGATGAGAATTCTTGTTTTTATACTGAGTAATCGTTTTGTTTTCATCGCTTTCCCCCATCAATTTCTATTTTTACAATAACTAATCCGTCCTAGTTTGCCATACAAATCAGCATCTGCTTCATCTCTACAAAAGTATAGCAAAGTGAAAAGAGAGCGAATGGATAGTGTAGGTGGGACAGAGTAATCTTGTACCGAAGATATGAGATTATACCCTAAATTCAGCGGAAATTGCCTCTCACTGAATAAGTCTCTGATTCATTTTTCGTTATTATTTTTCTGTTTTTCGTATTCAATACGACGGAAAATTGCTTTAACACGCATCACGAGCTCCATTGGACTAAATGGTTTCGTGAAATAATCATCACTCCCCAAATCAAGACCTGTAGCATAATCAAGGTCACTGTCACGCGCAGTAAGCATGATAATTGGTACAGTACTTTCAGCACGAATAGCTTTTAAAATTGTGAAACCATTGGAGCCTGGCATCATCACATCAAGGATGACAAAATCACTTGGAACTTCATTAAAACGGGCAAGCAACGCATCTCCCGTGCCAAAATCTTCGACTTCATAATTGGACTTTTCAAGAAAAAGTTTAATTGCTGTACGAATATTTTCTTCATCATCTGCGATATAAATTTTTTGGTTCATTGTTTTGCTCTTCCACGGCTCAACTAATACCTGACAAACAAGCAAGCTTATCTCACAGGTACTCGCACAGCCTATTCTATTTTGTCTTCGTTAATCATGTCCACGAGTTCATGAATAAGATACATGCGTTCATCAAGGACATGAATTTGCTCAGCACAGTTCTGCAACTCATTGCTAAGATGTTCTGGCATATCTCCACCATATTTGTAGCGAACTTTATGTTCTAAAGTTGCCCAAAAATCCATCGCTGAGGTACGCAATTGAATTTCAACGCGACAGGATTGGTCTCCGAAAAGCTTACCGAGATTAACCTCCAAAATCATGTGATAACTGCGATAACCACTTGGTTTGGGATTTTGTAGATAGTCTTTTTCACTAATCAAAGTGAAATCGGGCTGATTTTTGATAATATCAACAATTTCATAAATATTTTTCGCATAAGCACAAATGATACGAATACCAGCGATGTCTGAAAGATTTTCTTCTGCTGCTTCTGCAGTAATCGGCAAACCTTTTTTCTTGAGTTTTCCTGCGATACTTTCAGGAGACTTGATTCGATGTTTGATATGTTCAATCGGATTGACTGGCTCAAAAGCACTGTAATAGGTATTAAGATTTGACAATTGTGTCATAACAACTGCTAAGGCGCAGTCATATTTGATAAGTCCCCGTTTTAATTTTTCAAATTCCTCGACTTCAAAACGAGTGGTTAAATAATTCTTTTCCATATAAATATTATATCAAAATTTTTTAAATAGAGCTTGACATAGCTGTAAGCGCTACATTGTCAACAATGTAAGTGAAATTTTTATATATAAAAACAAAATATTTCATGAAAAACCACTGAATGCACTTATACCAACTCTTCATCTCATTTTTTATTTTTTTATATCTTTCAAAAAATAAAATATTTTTAAATTGTTATCTACTGAGCAATGGGATATACTTCTTATAGTTGAAGTGACTACTTCATCATCAGGGAATTCTTTCTCCCCGACTAATGAAAGCAGAGCTTAGTGCTGCTTATCTCGCTGCTCTATAGCAGGGGGAATTAGCAGGCATTTACTAAGTTAAACTTTGAAAGGAGCTGTTGTGCTAGATTTATATCTTTCACCATCCTGTGCAAGTTGCCGAAAAGCACGTTTCTGGTTACAAAGTCACGGGGTCACATTTGTAGAACACAATATTTTGACACAGCCCTTTACGGCTGAAAGCTTGATAAAAATTTTAGAAAAAACAGAGAATGGAACTGAAGATATTATTTCGACACGCTCCAAACTTTTTAGGACTTTAGCAATCAATGTGGAGGATTTGACCATGAATGAGCTATTAATTTTGGTTACAGAAAATCCTAAGCTCTTGCGTCGTCCGATTATTATGGGAAAAGACCATGTTCAAATCGGATTTAATGAAGATGAAATTCGTACTTTTCTTCCTTCTTCTTACCGTCGCGTTGAGCTAAAACATTCAAAAACAAGTCGCTTTCAAACAAATGAAGCATAGACTTGCTCAGCACAAGTTGAAACTCTGCCTGAGCTTAGAAGTGAGTAAAGAAACTGAGGGACTAAAATTTGTATACAAAGAGAACAGGATTCTTGTCTTTCATGCACGAAGTACGTAGATGGTCTGCATTTATGAGATGAGGCAGAGACTTGTTTAGAAGGAGTTGAAACTCAAAGCTTAATGCTGCTAAGATGAAATTTGTCAGAAAAAGATTGACTCTAAAATGCCAATCTTTTTCTGTCAGTTCCATCAAATCAAGCTGTTTGCTGAAATTTGCGGTGTTTCAATGTATATACAACATCGCTCGCCTCTGCGACATCACTTTCGTGAGTGACAATAATCACGATTTTATTGTCCTCATGTGCAATTTTTTTGAAAAGTTCAACAATTTGTGCCGTTGTTTCCTCATCAAGATTTCCTGTCGGTTCATCTGCAATGATAACATCATGATTAAGTACAAGCGCACGAGCAATCGCAACACGCTGCTGCTGACCGCCAGAAAGTTTGCTAACGGGTTTGTAAATTAAATCTTCACTCAGTCCAACTTTTGCTAAAGCCTCAATGATTGTTGCTTTTTCATTTGAAAATTTGACTGCGGAAATCTTGATAGCTGTTTTGACATTGTCATAAGCAGACATATAGGTCAGCAAATTATAAGCCTGAAAAACTGTGCTGACTGTTTTTTTACGATAAGCTGTGAGATTGGTCCATTTAATCGGTTTCCCGTCAAAATACATTTTCCCTGTTTTAGGTGTATCAAGGCCAGCGAGCAGAGATAGAAAGGTCGTCTTTCCGCTGCCCGATTGTCCCAAAATCGCATACATTGTACCTTTTTCAAATGTCTGATTAACTTCTTTAAACAAATAATCTTCAGGATTTGTATAGTAATAAGTGATATTTTCAATTTCTAATGTCATAATTTTACCTCATTTTCATACTGGTTTGGCTACTAAATCCACAAGGAACTTAGCAGTCGAACTTTTCTTTTATCAATTCGTCAAAACTTGTTTAGGGTTGAGACGAAGAATGCCGATTGAAGCAAGACCAACAGCAAGCGCTGCAATCAGAATCGCAATGCCCAAAAGCATCAGGATTTCAGTCGGAGAGGTCTTAATATTCAGTTTTTCAATCTCTTTTGCTTGTGCCGAATTACCAAAGCCAAAGGCAGAACCTGCACGTCCTACAAATCCGCCACCGTTGCCTGCTGGACGCTGCATTTGACCGCCACCATTGCCGCCAGGGAAACCTGAAGGAGTCGAAGAAGTTTGTGTGGTTTCTTGAGAAAGAAGTTGCTGACCTACTACATTACCTACAACATTTCCTCCTGCAGAAGCAAGTGCAACTGAAACAATCATGACCATAATCAATTCGGCAAAGAATTGACCAATAACTTTAATTCTTGATTCACCAAGACTCATCAAAACACCAATTTCGAAACGACGCTCGCGAACCATCAGCATAACAATCAAGCCTAAGATAATTGCACCTGCAATCGCTACAAGAATTACGATATTCTTAGCAAAACCTGCAACGTTACCCAAAGTTGTCTTAGCGGTCTGATAAGCAGAATCATCTTTTGCAATTTGGAATTCATCATTGTTGACCAGTTTCGTTGCTTCTGTCACAAAGCTGTCTGCATTTCCAGGGTCAGACATATTATAAGTTGCACTAGAGATTTGGCCTGATGTCCCCTTGATTGTATTTGCTAAAGAAAGAGCGCTGTATATCGTATTCATATATTGGATAGATTGCTCACTTGAATTGCTGCTTTTTGTTGTGAAAATACCAACAACAGTCATTTTGTAAGTTTTAGTACTATCTGATGTATTCTTTAATGTAAAAGTCGAGCCAACTTTCAAATTATTTTGGCTTGCCAAAGTTGATTCAATAACAACATTGTTCGTTCCAGCATCTGAGCTATCAATAGCACGACCAGAAGTAATTTCGTAAGAACCTGTAAAACTAGCATCCGTTGAGAGGGCATTTGTTCCTGTGATAGAGAAATCACCTTGTGAACCGCCTGGCATACCACCGCCAAATCCACCGCGTCCTTGTCCCTGAGTGTCACTGTTTGATGTGCTTGTACTTGTGTCAGAAACTTTTGTGATACCAGAATCCGCATCCGCTGAAACATTATTCAACAGAAAACTGTATGATTTGACACCAGAGAGATTAGCAATTTTTTGTGCGGTCGTTTCAGCAATCGTCGGCATCGTAATCGCAAAGTGATTTCCGCCTGTTGTTGAAGTGCTTGACGAGCTTGCTGAACTTTGCGCTTTTTTAATCATATTCTGAAAATTAACAGATAATGATACTGTTGCTCCTGCTGCTTTTTCTGCATTTGCGATTGAAGCATTTGCCGCCGAATTGATAACCAAGCCAGACAAGACAAAAACTAGAATTGCTGTAAAGGTGACAATGAGCAAGATTGTCCGAGAGAGTTTAGCTTTTGTAAAAAGCCATGCACGTCTAATAAAATCCATAATAAATCCTCATTTTCTACTGTTTTTTTGATTTGAAAGCGTACAAACTGCCGTCAAAATCAATATGAGTTCAATAATTTCAATGATTATTGTTATAATCCCATTGAACCATTTGCTGAAACGCTGTTCGAATTATCGCCAGTATTTGAACCTGAATTTAAGTTACCGCCAAAATTACTGTTTGTTGAAGCGCCAGTATTGGCATCCGCACCAGAACCACCAGATATCGAATTCGAGTTAGCTCCTGAAGGTAACTGATTTCCCCCATTGCCGCCAAACATTCCGCCGCCATTATTTCCAAAGCGCTCCGACATTCGCTGTGCCAAATTCGTCTGTTGCGTATTTCCTCGATTTTGTCCAATAAAGAAACCACCAACACCGCCAACGATAAACGTAATTAACGCTACCGAAATAATAACAAACTTACCTTTAAAAAAATTTTTAATCTTCATTTTCTGCCTTTCTAAGAACGAATTCGTTCATAATTTAATACTGAACAGATTATAGTCTCCTTGACTTAAGAAAGTCTTAGCAGGAACTGAATTCAAGCTAAAATATATTTTTCGTCTGAGATGAAAAGCACAAAAAAACGTCCGACCTCACGAACGTTTTTTTACAAGGAGTAAACTTATGAAAAAATTTTTATCTCAGCAGTACGTGCTAATACCCCCGCCTTTTAGGCGGTGGGATAAGCAGTACTAAGCTTCGAATTTCGCTCGACTAAACTTGGTGGGAGTTG
>JAJXWC010000110.1 GCA_021781855.1 Bacillota bacterium
TTTGAGCGGACGTACATTGGCAAATAGTCCTAGCTCCTTACGGATTTTCAAAAGTCCTTGTTCAGGACGCACATCCTTATCATTGAATTTTGGGTCGCCAATCGCCGCGTGCAAAATGGCATCTGCGGATTTTGCCGCCGTCAAGGTTTCATCAGGCAAAGGATTTCCCATCGCCTCAATCGCCACACCACCAAACAAATGCGCCTCGCATTCGTATTCAAAACGGATTTTCTCAGCAACTGCCGCCAGCACTTTCAATCCCGCATCCATGATTTCAGGCCCAATCCCGTCACCTGATAATGTTACTATTTTTTTTGTCATTTAATTCTCCAAGTTTTTTCAGTGCTAACCAGTTAATTTCCATCGTGTGCACTGATGACAGCCTGCTTACCTATCGCATTTTCCTTTTGCACGAGGACATTGGCATTCATATAAGCGAGTGCACTTGCCGTTAGCACATCATAATCAATCCCTTTCGCATTGAAAATGGTGCCCGTTCTTAGATTTTCGACGGTTACATGGACTTGTGCCTGTGCGTCAATACCGTCTGTTACTGCATCAACGGAATAAGTCTCCAGCCTAATCTCATGTTTGAATACATCGTCAATCGCTTTGAAAATCGCATCAATCGAGCCCGAACCTGTTGCCGTGCTGTTAAAGGACTCATTTTCACGATTTTTCAAGGTCACAATCGCAGTATGCTCATTTTGGACCTTGTTGTCAAATTTGACCGTCGCAAATTCGAAACCTTCAGGATTTTTGACCACATCGTCCACAAGTAATGCACGAATATCAGCATCTGTGATATCTTTTTTCTTATCTGCAAGCTTTTTGAATTTCGCAAAAAGCCCCGCAATATCCGTTTCCTCATAGACAATTCCAAGTGCTATCAGTTTGTCCGTGAAAGCATGACGACCAGAAAGTTTTCCGAGCGGTAGTGAATTGTGCGTTACACCAACCAGCTCAGGCGTGATAATCTCGTAAGTTTGCGCATTTTTCAGTACGCCATCCTGATGAATGCCGGACTCATGTGCAAAAGCATTTCCGCCGACCACTGCCTTATTTTTGGGAATCGCAATCCCTGAAAACTGACTCACGAGCTCGGCTGTGTTGACCGTCTCAGCGAGCGTGAGTGGACTTTCAGCCTGATAAAAATCCTGCCGAATATGCAGTGCAACAGCAATTTCCTCTAGCGCTGCATTGCCAGCTCGCTCTCCAATGCCATTGACCGTTCCCTCAACTCGTCCAGCGCCCGCTTTAATCGCTGCCAGACTATTTGCCACAGCCATTCCTAAATCATCATGACAATGCGGACTAAAAATAATCTCACGCTCTGAATGGACATTTTCAATCAGAAACTCAAAAATCGCTGCAAACTCCGCGGGTGTCGTATAACCGACTGTATCAGGAATATTGATATAAGTCGCCCCAGCGTCAACTGCTGTCTGAACCGCTCGCAAGAGAAAATCACGGTCCGTGCGCGTCGCATCCTCTGGCGAAAACTCGACCAATTCCACACGCTCGCGCGCATAGCGGACACATTTGTCAATCGAAGCCAGCACCTGCTCAGGTGTCATCTTCAACTTATATTCCATGTGAATCGGACTTGTCGCAATGAAGACATGAATTTGCGGATGCTTTGCGCCCTTGACCGCCTCAACCGCTCGGTCAATATCCGAAATCACACAGCGTGCCAAACCCGTCACCGCTGTTGTCGTCATTGCCGCTGCAATCTGCTTGACTGCCTCAAAACTATCTGGCGATGCTGCGGGAAATCCTGCTTCGATGACCGTAATCCCCCACTTCTCAAGCTGACGGGCAATTGCGACCTTCTCCTTAATCGAAAAACTCACACCCGGTGTTTGCTCGCCATCACGCAGTGTCGTGTCAAAAAATTCAATTTTTCTCATCTTTTCCATTCCTTTTCTACGGCTCAACAAGCACCTGATGACAAGCGCTCACATCGCCTTCTACGAAAAAAGACGCCCTGAGGACGTCTTTTCTGCCCTCATCATGACGAATGCCAAAGAGGACTCACACATCTTAGCCACTGGCTAGCGCGAGTCCTTCTTCAACAACAACAATGAAATTTGTTGATTCGTCATTTTAGAGCTTCCTTTTCTTGTTTTTTTATATCTTACACTTAAATTTTAGAATTGTCAAATATTTTATGTGTAATTCATTCAATTATTTTAATTTCGATAATTAAGAATATAAAAAAAGTCTTGTGAATCAAGACTTTTAGACAATTTTACCATTTATCTTCTGTATAATTTTGGTCTGGTGCCCCCATCACTCGTTCACCTTTTTGCAAATGGTCAATCAACCGTTCATCATTTGGCGTGAGCTGCCAGTCAAAAATACTGATGTTCTCTTTCTGACGCACAGGGTTTGTTGATTTAGGAATAGTGGCGATATTTTTTTGATAAAGCCACCGGAGAATAATTTGTCCAACTGATTTTCCATATTTCTGTGCAAGTTGTTTTAGCATTGGGTCATTTAATTCTTGACCACCGTGCCCCAGAGGGCTCCAAGCCTGATGCTGAATATTCAATTTTTCAAGATAAGTGTGCGTTACATGATTAGAAAAATAAGGATGTGTTTCCAACTGGTCAACTGCAGGCACAATCTTTGCTTGTGTCAACAGACGGTCCAAGTGATTTGCTTCAAAATTTGATACACCAATCGCACGCACCAACCCTTCATCATACAAATGTTCTAAAGCGCGCCAAGTTTCAAAAAACGGCACTTCTTTCGGCCAATGCACCAGATACAGGTCCAAATAGTCCGTCTGAAGTTCTTTTAATGTTTTTTGAAAAGCTACCAAAGTTTGTTCATACCCTTGCTCTTCCTGCGCTACCTTGCTCGTCAAAAAATAACTTTCTCGCTTGTGGCCTGCTGTTTTTAGCCAATTTCCAAGCGCTACCTGATTACCATAACTGGCAGCCGTATCGTACAAGCGATAACCTGCTTCCCAAGCCTTGTTGTAAGTCGCATTGAAATCTGAAACATCGGCTTCCAAAACGGAACCAAATCCTAACATCGCCATTTCAACCCCATTGTTCAGCCTGATTAGGTTCTTTCCGTATGCTTTTTCCATTGTCAAATTCTCCTTTTTATCTATGATTTGACAGAACTGTCAAATTTAATCTCTGCTCATTTTAACATAATGAAAGCGTTTTGATGAATAAAAAATATAATTTAACAACATTTCCACTAAAAAAAGCTAGCTTTTGCCAACTTTTCCCATAAAAATCTATTATTCTGAAATCTTGAGCAATGATTTAATTGCTGTTCGTTTATCCATCGCTTCATAGGCCTGCTGAATTTCTTCCAGACGAAATGTTTTCGTAAACACTTTTCCAGGGTTGATTTTTCCCGTTAAAACAGCATCTAATAAAATTTCCTTGTCATGCTTCACTACTGAAGCTACTCCACCAGCAAGATGGATATTTTTTCGGAAAATAACAGGGTCAATCCATTTATTATAATCTACATCATGAGGAATACCAACACGACCGATTGAACCACCAGCACGTACAGACTGAAAGGCTGCTTCAATTGAATCTTTCATTCCAACACATTCTAATGCTGCATCAGCGCCAAAACCATCAGTAAGTTCAAGAATTTTTGCCACAGCTTCATCTCCGCGTTCCGCAACAACATCTGTTGCCCCAAATTCTCGCGCCAAAGCTGCTCGGTCTTCATGACGGCTCATCGCAATGATTCGTTTTGCCCCCAACAATTTACAGGCAATCACCGCACAAAGTCCGACAGCACCGTCTCCAAAAACAACAACTGTATCACCAGCCTTAACATTTGCAGTAAAAGCCGCATGATAACCTGTCGGCATGACATCTGCCAATGTTGTAAAACTTGCAAGCTGAGCATCTGAATAATCACCAGGTTGTCCAGGAATTTTGACCAGAGCAGCATCTGCATAAATTGCCCGATAATATTCTCCCTGATAACCACCGTTCATGCTCCCTGTTGCATTGGGACAGTTTCCTTCATAACCGGCAAGACAAATCGGACATTTCCCACAACCGTGTGTGAAAGGCACAATAACAAAATCCCCAGGCCTCATCTCATGCACATCATCACCAACTTCTTCAATCACACCAATCGCCTCATGCCCAACAACTCCAGCAGCACGTTTCGAAATACCGCGATACCACCAGAGGTCAGAACCACAAACGCAAGCACGAACAATCTTAATGATTGCATCGGTAGAGTTTTCAAGTCTTGGTTTCGGAAATTCGCGAACTTCCATTTTTCCTGTTTCTACAAAATAAGCTGATTTCATTTTTTACTTCTTTCCTTCTCAGAACATGCTGAGTTTCCAATTTTTCTTGCCTACATTCAGTAATAGTTACAACTTTCCCGATTTTTTCAAACCTTGTTCAAAAATTTGTTCGGGTGTTCTCTTTTTCCTCCTCGCTTTCTGATGCCGTATATCGTGTCACACGCATTCTCAAATGATATTTATTTCTTAAACTAGCAATTTCTTTCATCATTTCGCTTTTGTGGTGCTCATCTATGGCTGCCTGATTTTCCCATTCGTCAATCAATAAGACACTTCTGTTATCGGCAATTGGTACAAAATATTCATAGCGTAGATTACCAATTTCCTTCTGAACTTGCTCAACAATGCCCGAACTTAACATTTCATGAGCAAAATCAAGCGCAGCAGTATCTTTTCCTGTATATAAAATATTTACCGTAATCGGCATTAGCAGTGCCCCCTTCACTTAATAAATCAATTATAAAATAAAAATTTCTTCTTGTGAAATGCTTTGTCCGTTTTTTAACACACATAAAAAGTATAGACTTTGCTAAAAAAGCTGAGCAACCTTATTTTGTAGGAAAACTCAGCTTTTTTATTAATAAAACTCTTCTGGCAACAAGGTGTCTGCGAGCTTAATATTATCCGAATAATCAATCGGAACATCAATGACGACTGGTCCTTCGGTGATGGAGATATTGTGCAAAATCTCTTCAAATTCGGCTTTTGTCGTTGCGCGATAGCCTTTCGCACCCATACTTTCGGCGTATTTCACATAATCGACAGGTCCAAAATCAACGCCAGCTGAACGACCGTATTTCTTTTCTTCTTGGAATTTTACCATGTCGTAATGTCCGTCGTTCCAGATGATGTGAACAATTGGCAAGTGCAGGCGGACAGCTGTCTCCAGCTCTTGTCCTGTGAAAAGCATCCCACCATCGCCTGACATCGAATAGACTTTCTTATTCGGGCGCAAAAGTGCTGCTGTAATCGCCCAAGGTAACGCTACGCCAAGCGTCTGCATCCCATTTGAAAAGAGCAAATGTCGTGGCTCGTAGCTCTTGAAATAGCGTGCCATCCAGATATAGAGCGAACCAACATCGACTGTAACTGTTTCATCGTCTTTCACGATAGCTTGGAAAGTATCCACAAGGTCAAGCGGATGAATTTTTCCGGCTGTTGTTTTGATTTCTGTTTCCCGATAATTCATGATTTCGCGCAGGTCGGTAAGATATTCGACAGAGCCTTTCGGAAGCTGATAACCGCGCACTGCAGGCAAAAGACTGTCAAGCGTTTGCGCAATATCGCCAATCAACTCACGCTCAGGTTGGAAATAAGTATCAATCTCAGCAAGCGCATTATCAATCACGACCACACGGCTGTCAATCTCGGCATTCCAGTTGCGTGCTTCATATTCGATAGGGTCATAGCCAATCGCAATGACAAGGTCCGAGCGTTTCAAAAGCATATCGCCCGGCTGATTACGAAAGAGTCCGACACGACCAAAGAAAGTATGCTCCAAATCACGTGAAATCACACCTGCGCCCTGAAAAGTTTCGACAACGGGAATCGCAACATGGGTCAACAAATCACGCAAAGCCGTCGTCACTTTTTCATCTGAAGCGCCTGCGCCGACCAAAATGACGGGCAAAACTGCATTTTTAATCGCTTGTGCCAGATAATTAATGTCGTCGATTGAAGCATTACCAAGTTTCGGGTCTGATAGTGGTTTAATCGCTTTTACCGAAATCTCAGCATCGGTCACATCTTGTGGGATAGAAAGGAAACTTGCGCCTGCTTTACCGGATTTGGCAAGACGATAAGCGTTTGCAATCGTTTCGGACAATGTTCCTGCATCTTGAACTTCGGCAGAATATTTTGTGATAGGTGCCATGAGCGCCGCATTGTTCATGGACTGATGGGCGCGCTTGAGCTGGTCTGCACGTTTGACCTGTCCTCCGATAGCGAGTACTGCATCACCTTCTGCTGTTGCGGTCAAAAGCCCCGTGGCGAGATTGGAAACACCCGGTCCACTCGTAGCAAGTGCAACACCCGGCTCACCTGTAATCCGTCCCACCGCCTGCGCCATAAATGCTGCTCCTTGCTCGTGGCGCGTAACAATCAGCTTTGGCGCCTTTTCATCATTTTCAAGGCGGTCGAATACACGGTCGATTTTAGCGCCGGGAATCCCAAAAACATATTTTACATTGTGGTTAATCAGACTATCAACAATGAGGTCTGCTCCATATTTTTTATCAGTCATATTTAGTATGCAAGGTTTTCCGAGTGAAGCTTCTGTCTTGAAATGTTTACTTCATTTATGGGAGTTTCTTTCTGGTCCATAGTTGATGCAAAGATATCAGGCCATTAAGTAGAGTGTAGAAACTATTTGATATAAAAAGCTGGAAAACTTTGCCATCCTTTCTCTGTTTTGTCAATATTTTTTTACATTCTCTATTAGTTTATCAGAAAGCTTTTATTTTTACAATTCTGGCAAACTAAAAAGCCACTCAAAAGAGTAGCTTCTAAAAATGATTACTTCCTAGTGGGTTTTCCTTCCATTAACAATACGCACTCCGAGAAGTCTAGCGGCTTAGAGCGAGTGGATAGCTGTCACACACTTGCTAGGTTAAACCTGATTTTGCAGTGTCTGAATCCGATACATGTCAGCATAATAGCCGTTTTGTGCCAGCAGTTCATCATGATTGCCGTGCTCGATGATTTCACCTTTGTTAAGCACGAAAATTTGATTGGCATCTTTGATAGTGGAAAGACGATGCGCAATCGCCATTGTGGTGCGCCCTTGACGCATATTGCCTAGTCCTTCTTGAATAAGGGCTTCTGTCTCGGTGTCAATGTTTGCTGTTGCTTCATCAAGGAGGAGAATTTTGGGATTACGAACAATCGTGCGAGCAAAGTTGATAAGCTGGCGTTCGCCTGCGGAAAATGCGGCTCCGCCTTCGATGACTTTCGTGTCATAGCCGTGTTCTAATTTTCGGATAAAGCGGTCTGCTTGAACAAATTTGGCAGCTTTTTCGGCGGATTCATCAGCAATATTGGAATTCATCATTTTGATATTGTCCGTAACGCTCGCCACAAACATGAAGCTGTCTTGCAGCACAAGCCCAATTTTTGTCCGAAGTTCTTCTTTCGTGTAGCTGCGAATATCACGGTCGTCAATCAGAACTTGT
>JAJXWC010000111.1 GCA_021781855.1 Bacillota bacterium
CGGTGTGGACCTGACGGTTGTTGACGAACAGGTTAAAGCCGGTAGAAATTAGATAGCGCTTACAAAATTACTTAAAAATTTTTGACAGTCCTGCAAGAATTTTCCAGAACTGTCAAAAAAGTCAAAGTGGGAAAACACAAGTTCCCTCAGGGGCATAAAAATCTTTCTGCGCCAAAGTTAAAGCGCCAGTCAGTTTGTTTCGTTTGAACAAAGTCAGATTATCAGAATCCTGATGGGCAACAATGATAAAATCTTCAGACTTGTTAAAATTAAAGTCGCGAGGGATATTTCCCTCGGTGGCTGTCCAACCCAGTGTTTCAACACTTGCCCCATCTTTTGCGACTTTGTAACTGACAATGCTGTCATTTCCCCGGTTTGAGACATAAAGGAAGTGACCATCAGCACTTAAGCGTACAGCCGCAACACCATTGAAGCCAACATGTGTTTTAGGTAGTGTCGTAATTTTTTGAAGCAGCTTGAATTCGCCATTATTGTAAGTAAGTACTTCAAGTGTCGAGTCTAATTCACAAGCCAAGTAAGCATGTTTTCCATCAGGACTAAATGTAATGTGGCGGTCGCCAGAACCAGCTTGCGAATGATAAATCTTAACATCAGATAGTTTTCCTTCAGCGCTTACAGCATAAGTATAAACAGCATCATTGCCCAAATCACAAACAACAAGACGATTATCAGGTGTCAAATTTGAAAAGTGGCAAAGCGCTCCTTTTTGCTCTGGCTTTGGTCCGTGATGGTCCTCATGTTTGATAGTGTCCGCAAGTTCCAACGCACCATTTTCAAGGCGCTTATAAACCCGAACTTCACCAAGATGGTAATTCGCACCATAAACCAAATTGCGAGTTTCATCAACAGCTACATAACAATTTGATGCACCAGGTGCTGTAACGCTGTTAATTTTGCTTGCTTTTTCGCCATCAAAACTGAAAGCAGCCATACCGCCTTCGCCATTTTCAGAAACAACGGCATAAAGATGTTGTTGAGTTTTATCTACAGTCAGATAAGTTGCGCCATTGATTTCGGTAACAAGCTGCAAATCAGTAAGGTTTTCCTTTTCAGTATCAAGCAAGAAGCTGTAAATACCTTTAGAATCGCGCTTTGTATAACCGCCAACAAGGAATTTTTCAATCATAATATTCTTCCTTTACTTTTATTTTTAACTTAGCAAATGTGTACTCATTGTTGTTTCTTTTTATTCATGACGGAAAAGTCCATCACAAATGAAATAGGTACTCTAATTTGTATATCATTATTTTATCATAAAATTAGCGTTTTCATAAAAAAGATACTGTTTTCTCGGAAAAATTTTAGTAAAATAAGAAGATGAAAATCGACCGTCTTTTAGCTATTACTATCCATTTGCTCAATCATGAAAAAGTGACGAGTGACCAGCTTGCTACAAAATTTGAAGTTTCTGTGCGCACGATTAAGCGCGATATAGAAAGTTTGTCAGAAGCTGGAATCCCTGTGGTATCAACGATTGGTGCGAATGGAGGCTATATGATTCTTGATACATTTGGATTGAATCGTCCGCTTACCACTTCGTCGGATTTTGCTCTGATTGTTGCAGCGTTGAAAAGTTTGAATACGGCAGTTGATGATGTCAAATTGGAACAAACTCTGGAGAAAATACAAGCTGTCAGACAGGATAAACACTCATCATCAAAAGTTTTTATTGATTTTAGTATTGTCAAAGAAAATCAAAAACTGCAGCAGACATTAAAAATATTAGAACAGGCAATAAAAAGTGAAAATGTTGTCAAATTTATCTATCATGGACATGCAAATTTGATGCGTAAAGTAGAGCCGCTCGCCCTTAATTATCGTTGGTATGCTTGGTATTTGCTATCATTTGAACCAGACAAAAATGATTATCGAATCTTCAAATTAAGCCGAATTTCCGAGTTAGAAATAAGTCCTCAGCATTTCATGAGGCAAATCGAAAACTTAGCAAACCTTCTTGAACAGCAATGGTCAACTGACCAGCGCCGAATAATCAGGATTAAGTTATACTGTCAAGCTCAAATTCGTCAGGATATTGACGAAGTTTTCCGTGCAGAAGTCACTGAAACTCAAGAAAATGGTGATTTTATTTGTACTTTTGAAGTTCCGGAAAAAGAGCAATTATGGTTTGCGCAGCTTTTAGGTTTCGGTGCCAAAGTTCAGGTACTAGAACCTAAAGCGCTTCGCAGCCGAATTCAAAAAACGGCTCAAGAAATTTCAGAGCTATATAATAAAGAGTGACATAAAGTTGTCACTCTTTATTTGATAAAATGACCTCATGGTTACTAAAAAAGAAATTCGTCAATTTTTAATTCAGCATTTTGCGCTCGACCAGCTTAACTCGTTGGGAAGCGGAAAAATGGGCATCTTATCATACATTGAGCGTGTAAAGTGCCTGCAAGAAGACCCACTTGATATTTGTGGCAATAATGTTGAAATTATTCTTAAAAGCCGTTTTTCCGGTTGTGTTTCACTCTGGCTTGACGAGTTGCTTTATGCGGATTCACAGCTTGTAGAGGGAATGGACAAAGAGGCGGCGATTTATCCAATGAAAGACTGGTCAAATTTTGCAAGCGTACGAGAACGAACGGCAGAGGGAAATATTGCCAGTTTGTGTTATCGGGGGCAAGAAGCAGCGCTCGAAAAATTGGGTGAAGTGAAAAAAATTCTATTAAACAGCGATATTCCTATTTCCAGTTCGACACTTGAAATGGGTAAACTTGGTAAAAGTCGGTGGGGCTCGTCAAATCTTGCGACCATCCTACTTTACCAGCTTTGGTGCCAAGGCGATGCTATCATTGCAAAGCGGCAAGGACGTCGAAAATTTTATCGCTCAACGGAAACATTTGAGCACCCTATCAAGTTTGATACTGAAAAAGATTTTGCAAAATGGCGAATTTTACGACGCTTATCGGGGCTTGGCATTTATTGGCAAAAAAATGGTGCAGGCTGGCAAGGAGATTTTTTGAATGAACGAAAATTGATTTTTGACGAACTTGTCAAATCAGGAGAAATTGTCAAAATTGAGCTTGAAGATTTGACAGAACCTTTATATTTGACTTCGGAAAATTTTCAAAAATTATGTTCACAAAAGCCAAAAAAATTGAACAAACTTAGTTTTATCGCCCCACTTGACAATTTAATTTGGGACAGGGCATTCGTCAAAGCAATTTTTGATTTTGAATACGTTTGGGAAGTCTATAAATCTGTTCGTCAGCGTGTTTATGGTTATTATGTACTTCCGATTTTGTATGGCGACAAATTCATTGGACGAATTGAACCAAGCCGTGAAAAAGCACGTGAAAATAAATTAGAAATCGCTAAAATATGGTTTGAAAAGCCAGAATTTGACTGCTCAAAAATTCATAAAAAAATCGCAGCAGAACTAGAAAGATTTAATGAAAATGGAAAGATATGATATCAATAAAGATTGGGCACACAGTGGAGTTATCACAGCAGGAGATTTTGTTTTTACTGGCTATTGTGCAGGAAATGCGGATGGAAATCTCGAAGAACAAATTAATGGCGCGCTTGATAATCTTGAAGAAAGATTAAAAATTGTTCAGTTGACACTCTCTGATGTGGTCCGAATCGATGCACTATTTAGTAATATTTGGGATATACCGACCATGGAAAAAGTATTCAAAACGAGGTTTGGAGGGAAATATCCTGTTCGGAAATCCAGTCAAACTGCTTTTGCACACGAAAGTTTACTTTTTCAGCTTGATGCGATTGCTTACAAAGCTTCAACTTGCCAAAAAGATAAAAATAGTGTAAAATAAGTAAGTTGCAATGCCTATATAGGCTAAATTGCGACCATTTCACATTTCTTGTTGACAAAGTCGTAGTGTACGAAAGTATTGCGGCAGCGAATGATGCGAGAAAGAGGAAAAACTATTTTAAAAGGAGACATTCAAATGTCAGTTATTTCAATGAAACAACTTCTTGAAGCTGGTGTTCATTTCGGTCACCAAACTCGTCGTTGGAACCCTAAAATGAAACCATACATCTTCACAGAACGTAATGGTATCCACGTTATCGACTTGCAAAAAACAGTAAAACTTGTTGATGAAGCCTACAACTACATGCGTGAAGCTGCCCAAGAAGGTGCAATCGTACTTTTTGTCGGTACTAAAAAACAAGCTGCTGAAGCAGTTAAAGATGAAGCACTTCGTGCTGGTCAATACTATGTTAACCATCGTTGGCTCGGCGGTATGCTCACAAACTGGAAAACAATCCAAACTCGTGTTGCTCGCCTTAAAGAAATCAACAAAATGGAAGAAGATGGTACTTTCGAAGTTTTACCTAAGAAAGAAGTCGTTCTTTTGAACAAAGAACGTGAACGCCTTGAAAAATTCATTGGCGGTATCGCTGATATGCCTCGTATTCCAGATGTAATGTACATTGTTGACCCACATGCAGAACAAATTGCGGTTAAAGAAGCACAAACACTTGGTATTCCGGTTGTTGCTATGGTTGACACAAATGCAGACCCAGAACCGATTGATGTTGTTATTCCTGCAAACGATGATGCAATTCGTGCAGTTAAGCTTATTACCGCTAAAATGGCAGATGCTATCATTGAAGGTCGCCAAGGCGAAGACGCTGCAGGTGAAGAATTTGTCGCAGATGAAGCAGCTTCAGAAGAATCACTTGAAGAACTTGCTGAAATTGTTGAAGGCAAATAATTTAAACATAAGTCACTCACAACAGGCGGAGGCCCTACGCCTCTACCTGTTTTTTAATAAAAATATATTTGACAGTTTTGTCAAAAACTCACATAAAAGGAGAACTCACAAAAATGGCAGTAACAGCAGCTCAAGTAAAAGAATTGCGTGAAAAAACTGGTGCAGGTATCATGGACGCAAAAAAGGCGCTCGTAGAAACTGATGGTGATATGGAAAAGGCAGCAGAACTTCTCCGTGAAAAAGGAATTGCAAAGGCAGAGAAAAAAGCTGACCGTATCGCTGCAGAAGGCCTTACAGGTACCGCAGTAAACGGGAATACAGCAGCGCTTGTTGAAATCAATTCTGAAACAGACTTTGTTGCGAAAAATGACCAATTTGTAGCACTTGTAAAAGAAACAGCAGAACTTATTGCAGCGAACAAACCTGCTGATAATGAAGCAGCACTTGCCCTCACAACAGCAGAAGGAATGACGCTTAGCGAAGCATTTATCCATGCAACAGCAACGATTGGTGAAAAAATCAGCTTCCGCCGTTTCGTACTTGTAGAAAAAACAGATGCACAACATTTTGGTATCTATCAACATAATCAAGGGCGTATTGGCGTTGTGACTGTTATTGACGGTGCAGACGAAGCACTCGCAAAATCAGTAGCAATGCACGTTGCAGCAATGCATCCAACAGTTCTTTCATATACAGAGCTTGACCCAGAATTCGTTCATACTGAACTTGCTCAAATGAACCACAAAATTGAACAAGATAACGAAAGTCGCGCAATGGTTGATAAACCAGCTTTACCATTGCTCAAATACGGTTCACAAGCACAGTTGACAGCAGAAGTTATCGCAGAAGCAGAAACTGAAATCAAAGAAGAACTCAAAGCTGAAGGCAAACCAGAAAAAATCTGGGACAAAATTCTTCCAGGAAAAATGGCACGTTTTATGCTTGATAACACAAAAGTTGACCAAGAATACACACTACTTGCCCAACTTTTCGTTATGGACGACAGCAAAACAGTTGAAGCATACCTTGAAGCAGCAAGTGCTAAAGCTGTTAAATTTGCGCGTTTTGAAGTCGGCGAAGGAATCGAAAAAGCAGAAAACGATTTTGCCGCAGAAGTTGCTGCCCAAGCAGGTTTGTAATTTTAAAACAAAAATGATTTGACTAACTCGCCAGGGATGGCGGGTTTTTTGCCGATAAAAATGAAATGATACTAAAAAAATAGTGTATTTATCCAAGAATTATGCTATAATTGTACACGAGGTTTTATACTCATATAAAATCTAACCCACGAAGTGAACTAAAAATTTGGAGTAACCCATGTCAAGTACTACTATTATTATTTTGATTGTTGTTCTCGTTGCAATCATTCTCGGCTTTTACATTTTTGCAATGGTTATGCGTAAAAAAACGGAAGACCGCATTTTAAATCTTGAAGAACGAAAGGAATCACTTTTTGACTTACCTGTTCAAGAAGAGATTGATTCTGTCAAAAAGATGCATCTTGTCGGACAATCTCAGACAATTTTCCGTGAATGGAATCAAAAATGGATAGACCTTTCATCGAATTCTTTTGCTGAACTTGAAGAACATATTTTTGAAGCAGAGCAGCTCAATGACTCTTTCCACTTTTTTCGTGCTCGCGAATCTGTAGCAGACAGTGAAGGACAAATTGGGGTTATGGAAGATGAGGTTGAAAATATTCGAAAAGGGGTTGCCCAGCTCACAGAACAAGAAAAACGCAATTCAAATAAAATTCAAGAATCACTTGACCTCTATGAAGCACTGCGCAATGATATTACTGATAATGCAGATGATTACGGCACAGTAATCACTGAAATTGAAAAACAACTTGACCATATCGAAACAGAATTTTCACAATTTGTGACACTTAATTCTACTGGAGACCCGATTGAAGCTGCGGAAGTATTGGAAACAGCAGAAGAACACACAATCGCTCTCCGTGCTATCACAGAACATATTCCAGATTTCATCGAGAAATTTGACAAAGAATTACCCAAACAAATCTTAGAACTTGAAGAAGCCTATACAAAATTCAAAGAAGAAAACTATATCCTTCCTGAATCAATTGATATTGACGAAAAACTAGAAACATTAGAAAAAGTTTCAGAAAATGCCAAAGAATATTTGGAACAATTTGAACTGGAAAAAGTCGAGAGTGAGTTAGTTGCAATTCAGAACAGAATTGAAGAACTCTATTCGATTTTCGAAAAAGAATATGGTGCACGCCGTAATGTTGAAAAACGTGTTGGTGTGCTCAAAGAATACATTGACCATACGCGTTTAAATAATAAAAATCTCCTTCTTGAAATTGACCATATTACACAATCTTATGTCCTTTCAGGCAATGAAAAAGGTTACGTTCGTGGCTATCAGGAGCATCTTGACACCTTGGATACAGAGGTTGACACACTTCTTGAAGAAGTCGAAGCAAAAACGACTCCATATTCACTACTTTCACGCAAAGTAAATTCTACTGTTGATGCCTTAGAAGATATTGAGAAAAACCAGCTCAAAATCAGTAACTTACTTGTAGGCTTGAAAGATGAAGAAAAAGCAGCGCAAGAAATTGCGGATAAATTTGATTCAGAATTACGCACAATAAAACGTTACGTGGAGAAGAAAAATCTTCCAGGACTCA
>JAJXWC010000112.1 GCA_021781855.1 Bacillota bacterium
ATCTCATAACGGAATTTGACTTCTGGGAAGGCAGCATTGACCAAATGAAGGGCAGCCAAAGTCTCAATCGTCGGCTCACTTCCTGCCGAAGCAAAAACAATGTCCGCTTTTTCCTCCTCTTTTACCGTTGAAGCCCAGTCAATCGTAGCGAGACCATCAGTCACTAGATTTTGCGCTTCTTGCGTTGTGAACCATTGCTGACGTGGTTGTTTTGAAGCCACGATATGATTGATTTTTGAGCGGTCTTGGAAAGCACGGTCAAAAACAGCAAGAAGCGTATTAGCATCTGCAGGTAAATATTGGCGGATAAAGTCAGATTTTTTCTCTGCCAAATGAGTCAGCATACCTGGGTCTTGGTGCGTGTAGCCGTTGTGGTCTTGCTGGAAAACCGTCGAAGTCGAAATGACATTTAACGAAGGATAATCTTTCCGCCATTTTTGGGCAGACGCTTGGCGAATCCATTTGAAATGCTGAGTGAGCATGGAGTCCACAACACGCAAGAAGCTCTCGTAAGAGGCAAATACACCTGTGCGACCTGTCAGCGTATAACCTTCGAGCCAGCCTTCTGCCTGATGCTCTGAAAGCTGTGAGTCAATAATGCGACCTTCAGCCGAAATTGCTTCATCATTTGGTGCTTTAATCGTCTGCATCCATTGACGATTCGTGACCTTGAACATTTCCCAGAAACGATTGGACATGGTTTCATCAGGTCCGAACAAGCGGAAACGTGTCGGATTGAGCTTGGTGATGGCTGCAAAATATTTGGATAACACGTTCATGTCCATGTTGTCATTGCTGACGGACATCAGTGTCCCACGATTATCAGCCGTTACAGGATTGGCAAAGTTTTTCCAGTCTGGCAGTGTCAAGTTTGAACCGTCCACACCACCGTTAGTGACAGGATTGGCTGCCATTCGCTTGTTTCCTTTAGGTGCAAAAGCTTTAAGTTCGTCTTTGAGTGTCCCGTCTGCATTGAAGAGTTCTTCTGGTTTATAGCCTTCCATCCACTCGACAAATTCGGGTAGTGTATCCATATTTTTTGAGGACAGAGGCATTGGCACTTGGTGCGCACGGAAGCTATGCTCAATCGGCATTCCTTTGCCGTCAAATTTAGGACCAGACCAGTCATTGAAACGTGGACCTCCCCAGCCTTTCGGCAAGCGTGCAATAATAACAGGCCAAGCAGGCACTTCACCATTTTGATAGCGTCCGTGCTCGCGCGCGTCTGTCTGAATCTGATGAATATCCTCAATCGCCTTGTCAAAAACTTCTGCAGCAATCCGATGATAACGCATATAATCATGAATATCATCATTTTCAATATAACGCGGGCTGTAGCCCAAGCCCTCAAAGAACTTGCGGATATCCACATCGCTTGTACGGGCAAACAAGGTCGGATTAGAAATCTTGAAGCCGTTCAAATCCAAAATCGGCAAAACTGCACCATCATTTTTCGGATTGATGAACTTATTCATGTGCCAGCCCGTCATCAACGGACCCGTTTCACTTTCGCCGTCACCGACCACCGCAAAAGCCACCTGTTCAGGTTGGTCAAGGACAGCTCCCATTGCATGAGACAAGGTATAGCCTAATTCGCCACCTTCGTGCAAAGAACCTGGTGTCTGTGCCGTCATGTGCGAGCCAATCCCGCCGGGAAATGAGAAACGTTTGTAAAGCCGTGCCATTCCCTCCAAGTCTTGCGTAATTTCGGGATAATCTTCTGTATAAGTACCATCGAGATAAGAAGGCACCACCATCGCCTGCCCACCGTGACCAGGTCCACCAAGATAAAACATGTTCAGGTCATATTTATTAATCAGACGGTTCGCATGCGCATAAAGAAAGGTTTGTCCCGAAACTGTTCCCCAGTGTCCAATCGGATTTGCTTTGATATTATCAGCCGTTAGCGGTGTTTTCGTCACTGAAAAAAGCGGATTTGCTTTCAAAAAAATCATGCCTGCGCCCATAAAAGTCGCCGCACGCCACCATTTGTCAAGAGTATTCAAATACTCCGTTGAGTTAAAATCTGTCACAAGGACCTCCTTAAGATTTGAGCATTCCGTCAAATCAATTAATTTTTGATAGATTAATTATATCAATTTGTGAAATATTATACTTTCCAATTTTACGATATTTAAGTGTAAAAATTGTCCTCGCTACTCGAACGATTCGATGGTCTATCAAACCAATGAAGCAGAGACTTATTTAGTCAAGCGAAATTCGAAGCTTGCCATTCCGACTAGCTGCTTTAGCAGTGTAGCGAGGATGGACAGCGTAGCAGCAAAGCTGCGGAGATAGTGCTGCTTATCCCGCCACCTTGCCATTTCGCCTTGCGACTTTAGTCGTTTAGAGCGAATGGACACCCGTTGGTAGAGGTGGGGGGATTAGCACGCACCGCTGAGATAAAAGAAAGCCCGTCAAAGTTGACAGACTTCCAATAGGAGTGAAACATTATTTTGATGAAACAGAGACTTACTCAGTAGAAGTTGAAACTTTCACTGAATTTAGGGCATAACCACACATTTTCAATATGAACTTACGCTATTCTTTCGCTCCATCTTCACTTTGTTAAGCAGTTGAGCAAAATTCAAAACATCTGCTGCTGAGATAACATTTTCAATCAAAGCTATTCGACTTTTAGCCTTTCAGGCCGTTCTTGATTAACTTTATTCGAATTTTTTGCCGCTTTATCCGCTTTCCACATTTGATAAGCAGATAAACCTGTGTAGATAATAACCAGTAGCATGGATATGTAAAAGATAAGATTTAACCAAGTCCATAGTGTTCCTGCTTTTACTGCTTGAACAATCGTTTGAATCACCCAAGCAGTGCACACTATAGAAGTCAGACCATAAAATCTCGCTTTTGCTTTACCGTTCATATTTTTCACTTTTTCTAATTGATTATCATCAATAATTTTTTGGTAGCCAGCCTGATTTAACCTAGCAAGTGCGTGCTATCTACTCACTTCGTACTACGAAAGAGGAGAGCTTTGCTCTCTCTATCCACAACCTCAACAGTACACTGTACTGTTGAGCTATTGAGCTGTCGATGCTCGCTATGCCACTAAAGTGGGCTAGCCGCAGTCGCAATTCCCCCGCCTCTTTCTTTAAGCGGCGAGATAAACGGCACTCTCTCCGCAGCTTCACTGCTGCGAATGACGATAGCTTTGATGTCAGGTTGTACTCTAACATCAGTGGGGAGAAAAAATCCCCTACTGATGAAGTAATCACTTTAAACCATTCAACCAAACTGGTAGATTTTATATTGATTGAGTCATAGACTAAAAATCAGCTTTTTTTACGTTTAGAAAAGATATCCAACGCAACGGCTAGAAGAAGGACGAGTCCTTTAATCGTCTGGATTAGCGCAGAGTCAACACCCATAATCGACAAGCCTTGATTAATAACACCGATAACCGTTGCACCAATAACAACTCCTGGGATAGTACCAATACCACCTGTAACAGCAGTTCCCCCAACAAAACAAGCAGCAATCGTATCAAGTTCGAAACCAGTACCTGTTGAAGCCGATGCCGAACTTAAGCGAGAAAGCATTGCAATAGCGGCTATTGCTGAAAGGATTCCCATATGAACAAAGAGCCCAAAATCAACACGACGAGTATTGATGCCAGAAAGCATTGCAGCACGACGATTGCCACCAACTGCATAAACATGACGTCCAAAAACAGTACGAGTCAAAACAAAATTATAAACAAAAACCAGCACGCCGATAATCGCCAGCATAATTGGAATACCGCCTTGATTAGAATCTCCAGAAGCTGCAAATTCAAGCGTAATTGCCGCAATCACAACTGCAGCGATAATGATTTTAGTATAGGTTGTAACAATAGGCTCAACATCCAATCCCACTTTATCCGCTTTTTTGCGAGCATGAAATTGACTCCACGCAAATGCTATAATAATCAAGATACCAATGACAATAGTCAATCCGTCAAACGGCCCCCAAAATCCAAATAAATTAGGCAAATAGTTAGAGGCAATAGCATTGAAAGAGGCATTATTTACTGGAATAGAAGCATTAAGAATGGTCGTAGCTAATCCGCGAAAAATCAGCATCCCCGCTAAAGTAGTGATAAATCCGGGAATTCCGACATAAGCCACCCAGAACCCTTGCCATACTCCGACAAGAACACCAACAAGTAATCCCGCAAGAATTGCGACAAACCAATTCATATGCATGTTCTGCATGAACAGTGCCACCACACCACCGATGAAACCAACTAGCGAACCCACAGACAAGTCAATGTGCGTTGCAATAATGACCATGACCATCCCAACTGCCAGAATGACGACATAAGCATTCTGCTGAACTAACTGCACCACTGAATTGGGTTGAAGTAAAAGCCCGCCTGTTAAGATTTCAAAGATAACAACGATAACAATCAGTGCACCAACAATACCATACTGACGAGCATTTGATGCAAATGATGCAAATACTCCTTTTTCATTTGCTCCCGCTTTTTGCTGCGGAGCGTCATTTTTTAAAGCCATTATTCTCCTACCTTTTTTGTTTGATTTCTTTCTTTAGTCATACCTTTCATTAGGTATTCTTGAGTAAATTTTGCTTTCGGAACATCTTCAGTAATGACTCCCTGACTGACTGTATAAATGCGGTCGCAAATCCCAATTAATTCAGGAAGCTCAGATGAAATAACAATGACTGCCTTACCTGCATCAGCCAGTGCATCAATAATCTCATAAATTTCATACTTCGCCCCAACATCAATACCACGCGTTGGCTCATCAAGAATTAGAATATCTGGATTAGAAATGACCCACTTGGCCAAAACAACTTTTTGCTGATTACCACCAGACAAGTTAGAAACTTTCTGTTCAATACTTGGCGTTTTAATATGAAATTCCTTCCGATATTTTTCAGCCGCAAGACGTTCAATGTTGTCATCCATTACCCCATGTTTAGAATGTTTAAGCAATGATGCCAAAGAAGCATTTTCCCGAATATTCTGCAATAAATTTAAGCCATAGACTTTTCGGTCCTCTGTTGCATAAGCAATTCCAGCTTCAATCGCTTTATGTACCGTGGTAGTATCCGTTTCTTTTCCATGTACAAATACTTTCCCCGAAGCTAACGAACCATAACTACGACCAAAGATACTCATCGCCAATTCGGTACGACCAGCTCCCATTAATCCCGCTAGCCCCACAATTTCACCTGCTCTAGCTGAAATATTTGCTTTATCGGCAATAATTCGTTGATTATCCAAAGGGTGATGAACTGTCCAATTTTCCACACGAAAAATTTCATCACCCAGTACTGATTTATGCTCAGGATAAAGTGCTGTAAGCTCACGCCCAACCATTTGATGAATTAATTCATCTTGATTCAGCGGATGCTCTTTTGAATTTTCCATCCAGCCGACAGTAGTTCCATCACGAATAATTGTAACGTTATCAGTAATTGCCTCAATTTCATTCAATTTGTGAGAAATAATGACCGAAGTTACACCCTGCGTATCTCGCAAATCACGAATAATTTTCAATAAATGGGCAGAATCCTCGTCATTCAGTGCTGCGGTAGGCTCATCTAGCACCAAAAGTTTTACATTTTTAGATAGGGCTTTGGCAATTTCAACAAGTTGCTGTTTTCCGACCCCAATATCCATAATCTTTGTTTCAGGGCTTTCCATAAGCCCTACTCTTCCCATAACTTTTATCGCATCCGAACGCGTCCTCTCCCAATCAATCACCCCGTTTTTCTGTTTTTCATTCCCAAGAAAAATATTCTCTGCGATTGAAAGAAATGGACTCAATGCCAATTCCTGTTGAATAACTACAATTCCAAGTTCCTCAGAATCAGAGATTTTTTTAAAATTACATTCTTTACCTTCAAATAAAATGGTTCCTGTGTATGTTCCTTGAGACCATACACCAGATAGCACATTCATCAACGTTGACTTTCCAGCTCCATTTTCTCCGCAAATTCCGTGAATCTCTCCACGTTTGATATCCAAATTTACATTTGAGAGTGCCTTAACAGGTCCGAAAGTCTTCGTGATATTTTGCATCTGCAATATTGATTGAGTATCTGACATATCACATTCCTTAATTGTGCCCTCCTTTACAAAGAAAGTGAGCACCTTATTTTTACTAATATTATTTACTTCTTTAGCAGCGAACAAGACTGAACACTAAAATTCAGAGTGCTTTATCTTAGTAAATTCAGTGAGAGTCGAAACTCCCACTGAATAAGTCTCTGTTTCATTGCTTCATCCATCAAACGCTCCAGAACTCACGATTCATTATTTAATAATTGGAGCCGAAATATCTTTCTGATATTGTGATTCTGGAATAAATCCACAATCAACTTCGAAATGAAGCGATTTTTGACTTCCTGTTGGATTCTTAGTCAGTTCGTCTGATTTCAAGAACCAAGTAGGAACATTGATTACTCCATTATTCATCGGTGCTGCATTAGGCGCAGGCTTTGTTCCTTTTGTGAGGTCAGTCAAGATTGATGTTGTCTGTGAAGCAAGTTCAGCCACATTCTTAAATACCGTTTCATCCTGTGCACCATAATAAATATTAGTTACGGCAATGTCCATTCCATCTTGCCCTGTAATAACTGGCCATGCTGATTTGTTCTGAGGATTTTTAGCTGAGAAAGGGATGGAAGGTGTCATATCAGGACGTGCGTTCTTGATTGATTTCATAACACCAAGTGAAATGGCATCATATGGAGAAAGAACGGCAGCCAGCGGTTTGTTTCCGAGTTTCGTCATAAAGGCATCCATTTGTTTTTGAGCTTGGTTTTGGTCCCAAGCATGAACAGAAATGCTCTTCCAGTCTGCATCAGTTGTATTCTTCGTGACTAAACCAGAAGGGTCAACGAGCTGACCTGATTCGAAGTAAGGTTTCAGCAAGTCCCAAGCTCCTTTAAAGAAATAAGGGGCATTATTGTCATCATCCGAACCAGCAAAAAGTGCGATATTGTAAGGTTGACCTTTTCCTCCACCATTTTTAAGGTTGAGTTTATTAATAATGTCATTTGCTTCGTAAATTCCCGTTTGTTCAAGGTTAAAAGTGACATAATAATTAACAGCCTTGCTATTCATAATCAAACGGTCATAAGCAATAACAGTATCGCCTTGTTGCTCTGCCTGTTGGACAGCGGGACCAACTGCAGTCCCGTCAACTGCAGCTACAACAACTGCTTTTGCTCCAGCAGAAACTAAGTTATTGATATCGTTGGATTGTTGTGTTGTACTATTGTTCGCATAAAGAAGTTTTGCTTTAAATCCTGCTTTTTGCAAATCTTTGACCAAG
>JAJXWC010000113.1 GCA_021781855.1 Bacillota bacterium
TTTGCGCTCCACCATTGTATCACAACTTGGGCATTTTTTTCCAGTCCTGCCATAGACCTTCAAAACTTTCTGGAAACTGCCGGGTGCCCCGGAGGTGTCTCGATAATCAGAATCTGATGTTCCTCGTCAAGCAATTTCAATGGGCTTGGCAAGCATTATGAAGTCAAAACAAATCGTGCTTATGGCTTACGGAAAAGAAAAAGCTGAGGCAGTTAAAGCAATGATTGAAGGACCAGTCACTATTGATTTGCCAGCATCAATTTTGCAAACTCGTGAGCATGTTTTAGTCATTGCAGACGAAGCTGCTGCTTCACTTTTGAACAAGTAATTCATCTTAGCAACGCATGCTACCTATGTATTTCGTGCTACATTGTCAATTTCTAAAGTCGGACGTTCAAGTTGTAAGCTTAGAATTTCGCTGGGCTTGACTTCTCAGGTAGTTATGACAGAGCAGTCTAAATTCAAGGATAGTTGAGCGTCTGCTTGATTTTGGTTCGTCAATTTGGCGGACTTTTTTTATTTTATTTAAATGCTATGTCCTACTTAGATAATCCTGAATAAAGAAAAAGTGCCAAAAATCATTGAAAATAATTTTTAGCACTTTTTTAGTAGTGAAATTTCGATTTCAAAAGATGTTGTTTCGTTGACTTATAGCACTTTTGCACTATTATAATTCTTTGTGTTTCGTGGATTTTATCACAGCAGTGCGTGCTAAGCTTCGAATTTCGCTCGACTAAATTTAGTGGGAGTTTCAACTCCCACTAAATAAGTCTCTGCTTTATTGCCACTCTACAGTAGCTGGTGGTTTACTCGTAATATCATACACGATACGGTTGACGTGTGCCACTTCATTGACAATGCGGACAGAAATTTTTTGTAGGACTTCCCATGGAAGGCGGGCAAAGTCTGCGGTCATGCCATCAATGCTGGTAATGGCGCGAATGGCAATCGTGTAATCATAAGTCCTGCCGTCACCCATGACACCGACTGAGCGGACATCGATATTGACGGTGAAATACTGCCAGACATCACGTTCAAGACCTGCTTTTGCGATTTCTTCGCGGAGAATGGCATCTGATTCGCGTACCGTCTCTAACTTTTCTTCCGTTAAGTCACCGAGCACACGAATTGCAAGTCCGGGACCGGGGAATGGTTGACGCCAAACGATTTCGTCGGGCATGCCAAGCTGTGTGCCGAGCGCACGAACTTCGTCCTTAAAGAGCGTATTGAGTGGCTCAATGAGCTGAAACTGCATGTCTTCTGGTAAGCCGCCAACATTGTGATGGGACTTGATGGTTTGAGCGGTGTCTGTGCCAGATTCGATAACGTCTGTGTAAAGGGTTCCTTGAGCAAGGAAATCAACACCTTTGAGCTTGCTCGCTTCATCATCAAAGACATAAACGAATTCGTTACCAATGATTTTGCGTTTGGTTTCAGGGTCTGATAGCCCCTCAAGTTTATCCATAAAGCGTTTTTGAGCATCGACTTTGATGATGTTTAATCCAAATTTGCCGCCCAAAGTCTCCATGACTTGGTCGGCTTCGCCTTTTCGCAAGAAACCGTGGTCCACGAAGATGCTTGTCAACTGGTTGCCAATCGCACGCTGCAACAGAACACCGACAACGGAACTATCCACACCACCAGAAAGACCGAGCAGTACTTTTTTATTGCCCACCTTTTCACGAATTTGCTTGATTTGCTGGTCAATAAAGTTTTCCATTGACCAGTTGCCAGTTCCTTTGCAGATGCCTAAGGCAAAGTTGCGTAAAATCGCATTTCCGTAAACAGAATGACGCACTTCTGGGTGAAATTGAATGCCGTAGAAATTTTTGCCTGTATGCTCAACGGCTGCAAAAGGAGAATTTGGTGATGTTGCCACCACATGGAAACCTTCTGGCAGCGCTGTGACTTTGTCTCCGTGGCTCATCAGGACATCTTGAGTCTCAGGGGTGTCGGAGAAGAGCAACGAAGAAGTCTCAAGATGAATGGCTGCCACACCATACTCACGGTCGTTTGCCGCCTCAACATTGCCACCGAGTTTATAGCTCATGAGCTGCATACCGTAGCAAATCCCTAAAATAGGAATGCCCAATTCAAAAATCTTAGGGTCAATGTCAAATGAGCCTTCGTCATAGACAGAATTAGGACCACCAGAGAGAATGATGCCAATCGGTGCGATGCTACGGATTTCATCTGCTGTAATTTTGTGGGATTTTAACTCGGAAAAAACGCCGATTTCACGGATACGGCGAGCAATGAGTTGATTGTATTGACTACCATAGTCAAGGACGATGATGGTTTCAAGTTTGTGCGCTTGCAAGGGAACCTCCATAGATTTTGTTACACATATTTTATCATAAAATGCATAAAAATGCTCGTTGCTATTGATGATGGACCATATCTTAAAAAATCCAGTAAAGACTGGACTTTTTTCAGAATTTTTTGAGATAAATCTTGTCAATATGATGATTATCAGTTTTATGCAAGATAATTTCGGCACGATTTCTGGTGGGTTCAATGTATTCACGAAGATTGACGCGATTGACATTTGCCCATGTTTCGCGTGCGAGATGGGCGACTTCATCAAAAGGCATTTTGGTAAACTGGTGATAAAAATTCGTCGTGTCATGCTGAGCAAGTTTCAAAAGACTATCAAAGCGCTCTAAATACCATTTTTCGATAAGTTCCTCGTCGGCGTCCACATAAATCGAAAAATCGTAAAAATCGCTGACATAGAGCAGTTGATTTTGCGGATTTTGGAGGACATTAATCCCTTCAACAATGAGAATATCAGGCTGTTCAATCTGCTGCATCTGGTCTGGCAAAATGTCGTAGATTTCATGACTATAAATTGGGATTTCGCAAGATTCACCATTTTTTACATGATAAAGAAAGGCGAGTAAACGCTCCATATCATAGCTTTCAGGAAAGCCTTTTCGCTCAAGAATACCAAGATTTTCGAGCTGGGAAGTCGGATATAAAAATCCGTCAGTCGTGACAAGTTCAACGCTGAGGTTTTTGAAGGCGCGCGAAAGTAGGACTTGTACAAGACGTGCTGTGGTTGATTTTCCAACGGCAACAGAGCCAGAAATACCAATGATAAGTGGTGGTGTTTTGACAATTTTCTGTAAGAAAAGTCCTTTGGTAAAACTCATATCTTCAAGGTTTTTTTTGTAAAGACGAAGCAGATGAACGAGTGGCAAATAAACATCTTGCACATCTTGAAGACTGATTTCGTCATTGAGTGAGCGGATGCTGTCCAGTTCTTCATGGGTAAGCGGTGCGATTGAAGTTTTGTAAAGATTTTGCCAGGTTTCACGGCTTATTTCGTCAAAATTTATGAATTCGTTCATGGAGTTATTTTATCATATTTTTGCTTTATAGAGAGTTAATAACTATTCTATAAGTTATTAAATTTTGTCGGAAGGAACAGAGACTAAATCCAAAGCTTAGTGCTGCTAGGACGTGTTGAGCATTGTGTCAACACGCCCTAGATAAAAGAGATTTTAAACGTGCTGTTAAATTTGCTTTGTAAGAGTTTTCATAATTTTTTTTGGTTTTCGAAAAATTTTACAAGAAAAAATAAAACGTTTTATGTTAAAATTGAGCTAATGGCTAAGACAAATATGTATTATGAAGATAATCGTGATTTGGCACATGATGTGCAGGAGCTACGAGTCGAGCTTTTAGGACTGCCTCTACGATTTTTGACAGATGCGGGTGTGTTCTCAAAAAATGCGATTGATTATGGCTCACGCGTTTTGTTAGAAAATTATAATCCTGAACAAGCAGAAACTCTACTGGATATGGGCTGCGGTTACGGTGTTTTAGGGCTAACTTTAGCGAAAAAATTTGGCTTTTCAGCAACTCTGTTGGATGTTAATTCACGTGCATTGGATTTGGCACGGCAAAATGCGGTCAAAAATGCGATTGAATCTGATGAAATTATCAAATCTGACCAATATGAAGCGGTTGCTAATCGGCAATTTGACAGCATTGTCAGTAATCCGCCTATCCGTGCAGGAAAAGAAGTGGTGCATGGTATTTTGACAGGAGCACTTGTTCATTTGACTGATGGGGGACATTTGACGATTGTCATTCAGAAAAAACAGGGAGCGCCCTCTGCTGAGAAAAAAATGCGTGAAGTTTTTGGGAATTGTGAAATCATTGCACGAGATAAAGGTTACTGGATTTTGCGGAGCTATAAGAAAAAGGATTGAATGAATGTCTAATGTTCAAAGTGTCATTTGCAGGTCTTTACTCAATGAATCCAGATTCAATCTTTGTGAAAAGCGTGTATTCTATAGAATACACATGGACATTTAATAAAAGATTTAAAATATAATCTTGATTGAGTGAAACCCAGGCAATAGAGTCATTCTAAAACTCGTTATAGCTGAAAAAACGAGGTTAAAATATAATAAGCGAAAATGAAAAGGAGTGAAAAATGACATATAGAATGGTTGATTTTATCCAGAAAAAACGTGATGGCGGTATATTTGATAAAGCCGAAATCGACTGGGTGATTGAAAATTATGTGAGTGGAGTAGTGCCTGATTATCAAATGTCAGCTTTGGCAATGGCAATTTATTTTCGCGGAATGACGACGGAGGAAACTGCAAATTTAACGATGGCAATGGTGCGTTCAGGTAAGCAAATTGACTTGAGCGAGATTGCTGGAATTAAAGTTGACAAACATTCTACTGGCGGTGTAGGAGACAAAGTAACATTGATTTTGGCGCCTTTAGTGGCTTCATTTGGTGTACCTGTAGCGAAAATGTCAGGACGTGGACTTGGGCACACGGGAGGAACGCTTGATAAATTGGAATCCATTCCGGGATTCGAAATTGAAAAAACGATTCCTGAATTTATTTCCCAAGTCAAGCAAACAGGGCTTGCGGTAATCGGACAATCTGACGACCTTGTCAAAGCCGATAAATTACTCTATGCGCTGCGTGATGTGACTGCAACAGTAGATATTATTCCGCTGATTGCGAGTTCGGTGATGTCGAAAAAAATTGCAGCGGGAGCAGATACGATTTTGTTAGATGTTACAGTCGGTGATGGTGCTTTCATGAAATCGGTTGAAGACGCGCGGATTTTGGCACGAACGATGGTTGATTTAGGAAAATCTGTTGGTCGTGAAACCGTTGCAGTTATCACAAATATGAGCCAACCTTTAGGCTTTGCTATTGGTAATCGTAATGAAATCACAGAAGCGGTTAACACATTGAAAGGTAAGGGAACCACTGAATTTCGGACATTTATTGCCGAACTTGCACAAATTATGCTTCAGCTTGCAGGAGTCGAAAAAACAATTTCTGAAATCCTTGAACATCTGGATAATGGCACTGCCTACACTAAATTTGACGAAATGGTCAAAGCGCAAGGGGGAAATCCGGCGGCATTTGAAGGCTTGACAGCACCTTTGAACGTAAAAAACACAGTCGAAATTCGTGCAGAGCGTTCGGGCTTTATCACAGAAGAAAAAGCGCTTGGAATTGGTATTCTTGCCATGAAACTCGGTGCTGGGCGAGCAACGAAAACGGACCATATTGATTTTGAAGCAGGAATAACACTTGTGAAAAAAGTTGGCGATTCAGTCAACTCAGGCGATTTGATTGCAACACTTTATAGTAATCGCGAAATTTCTGACGACTTAGTCAAAGAATTTTCGGATGCACTCACAATTTCTGACAAACAGGTTCATCAAAAAGAAATTATCGAGATTGTACGCTGATGAATACACCAGACCCTATACCAAAAAATGTTAAAATCCTACAAATTATTTTGTCCAGTTGTACAGGCTTACTGGCTATGATACTTTGGCAGCGGGGCTTTGCAGGTTTTATTGCCTTTGTCCTAACATTTACCATAACTTATACCGGAATTGCTGTGATTTATTTGAAAAATAATTCACAAAAATAGAACTAAAGTTTGCTCCCCGTGAAGTGAGTGAAAAACAGCTAAGTTTTTGCTTCGCTGTTCATTCTTAAAGTAGCCAAGTTGAATAGAAAACGCTCCTTGCGCAAACATAAGGAGACCTGGTTGCAATTTGACTGTTAACCTAGCAAGTGTCTGCTGTTTAGACACTTCATGTTACGCTTGGGGGAAAATCATCGCAGATGAAGGAACCACTTCAATATTTGAACTTATCTCTCCAAAATAGAAAGAAGAACTTATGAAACTCAACACATTTATTGACCACACTATTCTTAAACCAGAAGCTAATCAAGCAAAAGTTCAGCAAATCATTGATGAGGCTATTCGATATGATTTTGCCAGCGTTTGTATCAATCCAACTTGGGTAAGCTTTGCGGCAGAAGCGCTTAAGGGGCATGTGACTAATGTTTGCACCGTTATCGGCTTCCCTCTTGGTGCAAATACATCTGAAGTTAAAGCATTCGAAGCGAAAAATGCGATTGAAAAAGGCGCCGATGAAATTGATATGGTTATCAACATTGGTGCTGCAAAAGATGGAAATTGGGAACTTGTCGAATCTGATATTGCTGCGGTAAATGCTGTGAAGTCAGGCCATATTCTCAAAGTTATCATCGAAACTTGTTTGCTTACTGACGAAGAAAAAATTCAGGCTTGTCTCGCTGCAAAACGTGCAGGTGCTGATTTCGTCAAAACTTCAACTGGTTTTTCAACAGGTGGCGCAACAGTAGCTGACGTAAAACTCATGCGTGAAACAGTCGGTGCGGAAATGGGTGTCAAAGCGAGTGGCGGAATTCATAATGCAGCAGAAGCTGAAGCGATGATTGCTGCAGGTGCAACACGTCTTGGTGTATCAGCTAGTATTGCAATCATGGAAGGTGCGGAAATATCAAATGACGGCTATTGATAAACTTTTGGAAGCAGCACGTGAGGCAGCAAAGAATGCGTATGTCCCTTATTCTCATTTTCAGGTTGGGGCAGCATTTTTGACAGCGTCTGGCGAGATTGTTGGAGGCTGCAATATTGAAAATGCGAGTTTTGGACTGTCAAATTGTGCGGAACGTACAGCTATTTTCAAGGCAGTTTCTGATGGAATATCGAATTTTAAAGCGCTTGCAATTTACGGTGAAACAGAAGAACCAATTAGCCCATGTGGTGCTTGTCGGCAAGTTATTGCTGAATTTTGCGCTCCTGAAATGCCTGTTTACTTGATTTCTAAAGAGATGAAAGTCAAAGAAACATCAGTTGGTGAGTTACTACCTTATTCATTTAAGGAATTGAAGTAATTACTTCATTAGTAGATCGGAA
>JAJXWC010000114.1 GCA_021781855.1 Bacillota bacterium
ATAAAATGAATAACTTTATTCAAAACAAAATCATGCCTCCGATGATGAAATTCTTGAACACTCGTGCCGTTACGGCAATCAAGAATGGTATGATTTATCCAATTCCATTTATCATCATTGGCTCAATTTTCCTCATTTTGTCCAACTTGCCTATTCCTTCAGTAGCTACGGCAATTAATAATAGTGGTGCTGGACCATTGATGGGGCAAATCAATAACGCTTCATTCGGTATTATGGCCATCCTTGCCGTTTTCGGTATCGCATATTCATGGGTACGTGATGCTGGATATGAAGGCGTTCCTGCTGGTTTAACAGCGATTATTGTTCATATCCTACTCCAACCGGATACATTAAAAACAGTAACAAGCATTGCTGACCCAACTAAAACTTCAACAGCTTATCAAGTTTCTGGTATCATTGACCGTCAATGGCTTGGTGGTAAAGGGATGATTCTTTCAATCATCGTTGGACTTTTGGTAGGATGGATTTATACAGGCTTTATGCGTAAAAACATCACAATCAAAATGCCTGAACAAGTTCCAGCCAATGTATCTGCTTCATTCACAGCCTTGATTCCTGCTGGTGCAATTATCACTATGGGTGGTATCGTCAACGCAATCTTTGTTAAAGGACTGAACACAACGTTCGTTGAATGGGTTTATAAGATGATTCAAACCCCATTGCAACACGTTACTGATGGTCCTGTCGGTGTATTTGTTATTGCATTCTTGCCAGTATTTATTTGGTGGTTTGGTGTTCACGGTGCAACAATCATTGGTGGTATCATGGGCCCATTGCTTCAGGCGAATGCGGCTGATAATGCCAAAGTTTTTGCTCATGCAACAGCTACACACACACCATTTACACTTTCTTCAACATTTGACGGAACAAAAGTTCACATCGTCACTCAGGCTTTCATGGACCAATATTTGACAGTTACTGGGTCAGGTATGACGATTGGGCTCGTTATTTTCCTTCTCGTTGGTGCTAAGTCTGTTCAGGCAAAAACACTTGGTAAAATGGAAATTGGACCTGCCGTGTTTAACATCAATGAACCTGTACTTTTCGGATTACCTATCGTGTTGAACCCAATTCTTGGTATTCCATTTATCTTGATGCCTTTGATTTCAGGTATTCTGACTTACATTGTGATTATGCTTGGAATTATTCCACCATTTAATGGTGTCATAGTTCCTTGGACGACTCCTGCCATCATCTCTGGATTACTCGCAGGTGGCTGGCAAGCTGCTTTGTGGCAAATCATCATTTTGGCTGTTTCAATCGTGGTATATTGGCCATTTGCTAAAGCTTACGATAATGTCCTTCTTAAAGAAGAAGCGGAAAATGAAGAAGAAATTCAAGCAGAAGCTACACATTAAGATTAAAATTCAAGCTCAAGACATCTTGAGCTTGTCTTATTTGAAGTGATTGCTTCATAAATGAGGAAGAAAGAATTGGGGAACAAGCTTTACTTTATCTGTGTGTTGCACAATGCTGTGCTGTTAAGGCTGCGGATAAAGAAAGCAAAGCTCTCGTCTTTCGGAGCCCGAAGTGCGTAGAGAGCAGGCACTTGCTAGATTAAAATAGAACGTTATACTGACTTTATAAATGTTAAAAATTGGAGGACAATATGATTTTACTAAAAGACTTTCTTTGGGGAGGTGCGGTTGCCGCACATCAGCTTGAAGGCGGCTGGAATGCAGGCGGAAAAGGTCCGTCTGTTGCCGATGTGATGACAGCAGGTGCAAACGGCATTGAACGTCAAATCACAGATGGTGTGATTGATGGACTGAATTATCCGAACCATGAAGCGATTGATTTTTATCATCGTTACAAAGAAGACGTAGCGCTTTTTCATGAGCTTGGTTTGAAGTGTTTCCGTACATCAATTGCCTGGACGCGGATTTTTCCAAATGGTGATGAGCCAGAGCCAAATGAAGAAGGCTTACAATTTTATGATGATTTATTTGATGAATGTTTGAAATATGGGATTGAACCTGTGATTACCTTGTCGCATTTTGAGTTGCCTTATCATCTGGTAACGGAATACGGCGGTTTTCGCAATCGTAAATTGATTGATTATTTTGTCAAATTTGCAGAAACGGTCATGACCCGTTATAAAGACAAGGTCAAATACTGGATGACTTTCAATGAAATTAATAATCAGGCAAATTTCCTACGAGACTTTGCTCCGTTTACTAATTCTGGTTTGAAATTTACAAGTGATGATGACCGCGAGAAAGTGATGTATCAGGCGGCTCATTATGAGCTAGTGGCGAGTGCAAAAGTTGTCGAAATCGGTCATCAGATTAATCCAGATTTTCAGATTGGCTGTATGATTGCGATGTGTCCGATTTATCCTGCAACTTGCAGACCAACTGATATGATGGCAGCACAAGTTGCGATGCAGCGGCGCTACTGGTTTGCTGATGTTCATGTACGTGGACATTATCCTGCTTATCTGAAGGCTTATTTCGCACGTAAGCAGTTTAATCTTGACATTACGGATGAAGATTTGGCGGCCTTGTCAAAAGGTTGCGTGGATTATATCGGATTTTCTTACTATATGAGCTTTGCGATTGAGGACCAAGCGCTTAATGATGGCAGTAGTCGGGACAGCAGTCATGCAAAATCAAAAATGGCTGATAAACGCGCGCATCTCGGTGCACCAGAATTTGACTACAATGAAGATACAGATTTGGTCAAAAACGAATTTGTGAAAGCAAGCGAATGGGGCTGGCAAATTGACCCGATGGGCTTGCGCTGGTCAATGAGCTGGTTCTACGAGCGTTATGAAAAACCGTTGTTTATTGTTGAAAATGGTTTTGGTGCCGTTGATGAAATTTCTGCTGACGGTAAAATTCATGACCAGTATCGCATTGACTACCTTAAAGCTCATATTGCAGCGATGAAAGATGCTGTGGAGTACGAAGGAGTTGACCTTATGGGTTATACACCGTGGGGCTTTATTGACCTTGTCAGTGCGGGTACTGGTGAGATGAAAAAACGCTACGGCATGATTTATGTGGATAAGGACAATGAGGGAAATGGGACGCTTAATCGCTCTAAGAAAGACTCATTTGACTGGTATCAGGAAGTTATCGCAACAAATGGCGAAAAGCTATAATAAAAAAACACCTTTTAGGTGTTTTTTTATTTATTATAAGGCGGTGATCGGATTTGAACCGACGATTAAGCTTTTGCAGAGCCATGTGTTACCACTTCACTACGCCGCCACAACAACATTAACTATTATAGCGAATTTGAAAGTGAAAAGCAAGAGGAAGCTAGGAGAATTGTTTCCTCTCGTTTTTATAGGCTTCATAGGCAGACTTAATTTGCTTTTTGTGAATAAGTTCGAGTTTTTGAGCGCGCTGAAGCTTGTTTTTGAACCACCATTCACATTTTGTGGCATCAGATTTATTGTCAAATTCAACTGCAGAGAGTAGTTCAACAGGCAGCCTGCCTTTTGTATATTTTGCACCTTTTGCGGCGTTATGTGCAGCAAGACGTTTTTCGACATCGTCAGTATAGCCACAGTAAAGCGTATTATCGGCACAATGGAGGACATAGGTATAGTAAGATTTTGGAGTAGATGACATATTTTTATTATATCGCTTTCTGATTTCAAAGTCAGTTTTCCAATCAGATTTCGTGGTATAATTAAAGTAATTCATCAAATTAAGGGAAAAAATAAATGCCACAAGATAAAATTATTATTCATGGAGCACGCGAGCATAATCTAAAAAATATAGATGTGACAATTCCGCGTGATAAATTAGTGGTTGTGACGGGTGTTTCTGGTTCTGGTAAATCTTCATTAGCTTTTGAAACTTTATATGCCGAGGGACAACGGCGCTATGTTGAGAGTTTGTCAGCTTATGCGCGGCAATTTTTAGGGAATATGGACAAGCCAGATGTAGACAGCATTGATGGACTTTCACCTGCGATTTCGATTGACCAAAAGACAACGAGCAAAAATCCGCGCTCAACAGTTGGGACGGTTACAGAAATCAACGATTATATGCGTTTGCTTTTTGCACGCGTGGGACAACCTTATTGTATCAATGGGCACGGCAAGATTTCTGCACAATCGCCAGAAGAAATTGTCAATCAAGTGCTGACTTTGCCTGAAAAAACTCGTCTGCAGATTCTTGCACCAGTTGTTCGTGGTAAAAAAGGGCAGCATCAGCGCATTTTTGAGAAAATTCAAAAGGACGGTTATGTTCGTGTGCGAGTGGATGGCGAAGTCGTCGATGTCACAGAAGTACCAGAACTGGACAAAAATAAAAAGCATGATATTGAAATCGTGATTGACAGAATTGTGGTCAAAGAAGGAATTCGCTCACGCTTATTTGACAGTGTTGAAGCGGCTTTGCACCAATCTGACGGTTATGTGATTGTTGATAAAATGGATGGCGAAGAACTGTTGTTCAGCGAGTTTTATGCTTGTCCTGTTTGTGGATTTACCGTACCGGAGTTAGAGCCACGCTTGTTTTCTTTTAATGCACCTTTTGGTTCTTGCCCAGACTGTGACGGTTTGGGGGTGAAGCAGGAAGTCGATGTGGATTTGATTGTGCCTGACGATACGAAAAGTTTGCGTGAAGGTGCACTTTTGCCGTGGAATCCGATTTCGAGCAATTATTATCCGACAATGTTGGAATGTATGTGTCGCGATTTTGGAATTGATATGGACATACCATGGGCGAAACTCTCAGAAGCGGATAAACAGCTTATTCTCTATGGCTCTGGCGAACGGATGTTTCATTTCTATTATGTTGGTGATTTCGGAAATGTAAGCGATAAGGACATGGTTTTCCCAGGTGTGGTGAACAATGTTAATCGTCGTTTTCGTGAAACTTCAAGCGATTATACGCGTGAATATCTGCGCTCTTACATGACTGAGCTCCCTTGTACGACCTGTCATGGCTTTCGCTTGAACGACCAGGCGCTTTCGGTCAAGGTCGGTGGTAAGCACATCGGTGAGATTTCTAATTTTGCGATTGGTGACGGTCTTGATTTTCTTGGACAGCTAAAACTTACGGCAAACGAAGAATTGATTGCGCGACCGATTGTCAAAGAAATCGGGGATAGATTAACTTTCTTAAAAAATGTGGGATTAGATTATCTGACTCTGTCGCGTGCTGCAGGAACTTTATCGGGCGGAGAAAGTCAGCGGATTCGGTTAGCAACGCAAATTGGTTCTAATCTCTCAGGTGTCCTCTATATTCTTGATGAGCCTTCAATTGGACTGCACCAGCGAGACAATGACCGTTTGATTGAAAGTTTGCAAAAAATGCGCGATTTGGGGAATACACTGATTGTCGTCGAACATGATGAGGATACCATGATGGCGGCAGACTGGCTGATTGATGTCGGACCTGGTGCGGGCGAATTAGGCGGCGAAATCGTTGCCGCGGGTACACCGAAACAAGTGGCGAAAAATAAAAAATCTCTGACAGGACAATATTTATCGGGGAAACGCAGTATCCCTGTGCCCGAACAACGCCGCAAAGTTTCTGACAAAGCGGTCAAAATAACTGGCGCAGTTGAAAATAATCTCAAAAACCTTGATGTTAAGTTCCCACTAGGAATTATGACAGCCGTAACCGGTGTTTCAGGCTCTGGAAAATCGACACTGGTCAACAGTATTCTTAAAAAATCGCTCGCACAAAAACTCAATCACAATTCGGATAAACCAGGCAAGCACAAGTCAATCACGGGCTTTAAGGACATTGAGCGACTGATTGACATTGACCAATCGCCGATTGGGCGGACGCCTCGGTCAAATCCTGCTACTTACACTAGCGTTTTTGACGATATTCGTGATTTGTTTGCGAATACCAACGAAGCAAAAATTCGCGGCTATAAGAAAGGCAGATTCTCGTTTAATGTCAAAGGTGGACGGTGTGAAGCCTGCTCTGGTGATGGCATTATCAAGATTGAAATGCACTTTTTGCCTGACGTTTATGTACCTTGTGAAGTTTGTCATGGACATCGCTATAATTCTGAAACGCTCGAAGTTCATTATAAAGGGAAAAATATCGCTGAAGTTCTGGATATGCGTGTTTCTGATGCGCTTGAATTTTTCCGTCACATTCCGAAAATTGAGCGGAAACTGCAGACGATTGTTGACGTTGGCTTAGGCTATGTCACGCTCGGTCAGCCCGCAACAACCTTATCAGGCGGTGAAGCACAGCGAATGAAACTTGCTTCTGAGCTGCAGAAACGCTCTAATGGTAAGTCTTTTTACATCCTAGACGAGCCAACGACAGGACTGCACAGTGAGGATATTGCCACCTTACTGAAAGTGCTGAATCGCTTGGTTGAACAAGGAAATACGATTGTCGTGATTGAGCATAACCTTGATGTTATCAAAACGGCTGATTATATCATTGACCTTGGACCAGAAGGAGGTGCTGGCGGCGGAACAATTCTTGCAACTGGCACACCAGAAGAAGTCGCGCAAGTTAACAATTCTTACACTGGGCAATATCTGAAGCGAAAATTGAAGGAATCACTTGCTCGGTTAAATGTGAATTGATTTTAACTTGCATAGTGTGAAGTCCGCCGATGGAGCAAAGACAATATTTGTGGAGGAAAAAATCCTCACAGATGAACTAATCACTTTAAACAAAGAAAATGTAAAAAAATGGATAAATTTGAAGAAATTTTTAACGCCATAAAAGCTGACCCGCAAAATGCTGAATTCACAGCAGCAGGCATTGACCCGCTTTATTCTGCTCATAAAGCAGCACGTATCTGCATTGTCGGTCAGGCACCAGGACGAATCGCTCAAGAAAAGCGAATGTTTTGGGATGACCCGTCAGGTGACAGATTGCGCGATTGGCTTGGCATTGACCGTGAAACTTTTTATCAGTCAGATAAACTTGCGATTGTGCCGTTGGATTTTTATTTTCCAGGTAAAGGCAAATCAGGGGATTTGCCGCCACGCAAAGGTTTTGCTGAGAAATGGCACGAACCATTAATTGCCGAGATGCCTGATTTAGAGCTATTCGTCCTTGTTGGCTCTTACGCAATGAGATATTATCTGGGGTTGAAATCGAATGTTAAAACTACTGATGTTATTCGTGATTTTAAGCATTATCTTCCCCAATACTTTCCACTTGTTCATCCATCGCCGCGAAACAACATTTGGATGGCAAAAAATGAGTGGTTCGAGCCGGAAGTGCTTCCTACACTTAAACAGCTCGT
>JAJXWC010000115.1 GCA_021781855.1 Bacillota bacterium
TTACACCCTCCCTGATACGCGCGAGGGCTGGGTGCTTGCCAATGCCGAATTGATTGACCTGCATTTTGCTACGACTAATCAAAAACAGCGGAACCATCTGGTGCTCGATATGTCCAATATCCGCCCGCGCGGCAGCAAGATTGTCGGTTTTGGCGGCACAGCTTCAGGTGCTGCTCCTTTGATTGAGATGCTTTTTGATATCAATACGCTCCTCAACAGCCGTATAGGACAGTCGCTCAGCTCAGTAGATTGCACCGATATCTGCAATTTTATCGGCAAGACCGTCGTCGCAGGAAATGTCCGCCGCTCAGCCGAACTCGCACTGGGCTCAGCAGACGATAAAGCTTTCATCACAATGAAACAAAATCAAGAAAAGCTCTACCATCACCGTTGGGCATCCAATAATAGTGTCGCAGTTGATTCTGATTTCATTGACTATGACCGTATCGCAGCCGCGATTACCCATAATGGCGAGCCCGGCATCGTCAATCTGGCACTCTCCAAGCACTACGGACGGATGATTGATGGGCGTAGCGAGTCTATTGACGGGCAGGTCGAAGGGACCAATCCTTGTGGCGAGATTTCGCTTTCAAATGGTGAGCCGTGCAATCTTTTCGAGGTTTTTCCGGCGATTGCCGAGGAGCAAGGCTGGGAGCTGACGCAAGTCTTTGCGTTGGCGGCGCGCTATACCAAGCGGATTACCTTCAGTCCCTATGATTGGGAGATTTCGCGGACGACCATTCAGAAAAATCGACGGATTGGCGTGTCCATGTCGGGTATTCAGGATTGGATTTTGAAGCACTTTGGCAACCGTGTCGTCGTCGGCTTTGATGGTCATCAGCCCCTTTATGATTCGCGTATCATTGCCAAGATGAATGCCCTTTATGCAGCAGTTGAGCAGGCAGACAGGGATTATTCGCAAGTATTGGGCTGCCAGCCTTCAATCAAGCACACAACCGTCAAGCCATCTGGCACTGTTTCCAAACTGGCAGGCGCTTCGGAAGGGATGCATTTTCATTACAGCGGCTACTTGATTCAGCGGATTCGTTTCCAGGAAAATGACCCCTTACTGCCTGCTTTAGCGCAATGTGGCTATCGGATGGAGCCTGACCTTTATACCAAAAATACCACTTGCGTCGAATTTCCAATCAAAGCAGCAAATGCGGACAGCCCACAATTTGCCTCGGCAGGTACCGTTTCGATTGCTGAACAATTTGCTACACAAGCCTTTTTGCAGACTTACTGGTCGGACAATGCGGTCAGTTGCACGATTACCTTTCAACCTAACGAAGCCGAGCAAATCGCACCGCTCTTGCGCCAATATCGCACGACAACGAAATCCACCTCGCTCTTACCCTATCTGGCGGACGGTTTCAAACAAGCACCCAAAGAGCCAATCTCCAAGGCTGTTTATGAGGCGCGGATGGCTGAAATCACAGGAAATATTGCCGATACTTTTGCTCAGCTTACCCAGCATATCGAGATAAAAGACCTCGAATTAGTCAATCAAAGCGACTGTGCCAGTGGTGCTTGCCCCATTCGCTAGGGCTGTCGGCATAATTGAAATACCCCGCTTTTGAGCAGATTTTTCGCCAGACAAGGCAAAATTTTGCAGGAATATGTGCGTATTTCAAAAAATTTTAACCCAGCAAGTGCTGCTAAATTTCTTCAACAAGTCGAAAGAAATAAGGCGCACTAGGCTTTGCTTTCGCTCTACTTACCAATCGTAGAAAAAACGATTTCTACGATTGGGGTAATTGCGTCAAGGCAGTCTGGCGGAAAATCTGCCAAAAGAGGGACGTTGAGCGTTGTGTCAACACGCCCTAAGAAATAGGAGAACATTATCATCATGAAAATCATATTCAAACGTATTTTATTGACCTTGGCCTTGGCAGGATTTACCGTTCTATTGACCGGTTGCTCATTCAACCAGGGCAAAACGACCACAGCTACCAGCGCACCGAACACAACCATCTCCGTTCAAGTCACAGTCGGAAAACAAACCACTAACTATACGGTCAAGCAAGGTAGCACACTCCTCGCACTCAGCGAAAATAAGCTCCATGCGAACGTCACAAAAGGGCTCATCAACTCCATTGACCATCTGGCGTCCGACCCGAAAACAGACAGCTACCTGATGTTCAAGGTCAATGGAAAAGTATCACAAGTCGGTGCATCAGAAGTCAAGCTCAAGAACGGAGACAAGATTGAATTCTACCTCTCAAAATTCTAAAAAATCTCGTTTTTCACTCCGTCATTTAGCTGTTTTGGCACTTTTGACGGCGCTTTGTGTTGTTGGCCGTCTAAGTTTCACTTGGATTCCAAATTTTAAACCTGTGACAGCGATTGTCCTACTGGTTTGCTTTTACCTAGGGCTTACAGATGCTTTAATTGTCGCCAATCTCATGATACTTGCAACTTCTCTTTATCTAGGTATGGGCTACTGGGTCATTGAGCAGATGCTTGCATACAGCTTGCTTGTGCTGCTTTACTTTTTCCTCATGAAACTAAAGCCACTTCGTTATCCTCTCGCACAAGTGATTATTGCCGCCCTTTTAGGTATGGTTTATGGTTTTATCATTTCTCTTTTTGAGGTTTTCCTTTTCCGTTTCAGTTCTTTCTGGGCCTATTACTCAGCAGGAATTCCTTTTGACTTGATGAGCAGTTTTGGAAACCTGGTTTTCATGCTCTTACTCATTAAACCTTTTATCTGGTTCAATCAGCATTATTTTGATTTTAGCAAAAAACTCACGAGTAAATAGACGACTCGTGAGTTTTCATCATTTTAGGCAATTCTGCAATGATTTGACTAGGCAAAACTACATATTGCGTCTCCGCCATGCTCTGTGCAACGACGCTATGTAAATAAACCGCGGCAGCAACCGATTCCACTAGATTTATCCTGAACTGACAAAGAAAAGCACCGATTATCCCAGCCAAGCTGTCCCCCATACCACCAGTTGCTTGAGCTGGCGTTCCGATTTTCAGCACAAAAGGAATTTGTCTCGGACTAAAAATCTTTGTTTCAGGTGATTTTGCAACAATAATACTACCCATTTGGTCTGTAAATGCTTGTACATTTTCAAGCGTCTGTTTTTCAATCGACACATTTGATAGAACTTGAAGCTCCATTTGATGCGGTGTAAACACGGTTTGCTCAGGAAATCGCAATTCCAAATCATTTTCTGCAAAAAGATGAATTGCCGAACCATCAATAACCAGACGCTGATTTTCCCTTTGTAAAGCCAAAACCGTCTTTAAAAGCGCAAGGCTTCGTGTCTCTAGGCCCAGACCACAGCCGATTACAATCACGTCAGCCGTTTTGATAAAAGATGATAAATCCGCAGTAAAATCAACCACCATTGCCTCTGGAAGTCGTGCATGAAGCGCTGTATGATTTTTCACATCACAAGCCACTGTAGTCAGTCCTGTTCCCGCATAAACAGCCGCTGATGCCGCCAAAATTGCTGCTCCGCCATATTGCGCATTGCCACCAATCAGCAACAGCCGCCCATAATCTCCTTTATGAGAATTTTGCACACGCTTTTTAATGACTTTCGTCAAAATTTCATCCGTTAATTCAATCATACTTCATTATATCAAGATGTGAGCAGGAGCGCAATGAATCAAAGGAAAATAGGAAAATTGCAGGTTCCATTTTATCTCAGCAGTGTTGCCCTCTCTGATGCTGCTTCATACTCAACGATGTCAGAATTTGTTATAACGGAGTTCACACGGCTTGAAATGAATGAAAAAAGATAAATCGTTTCAGAAAACTCCGTTTTCCTGCACGATTTCCTATTTTTCAAGTCTTCATTGCGCTCCTGCTCACATCTTGATATAATAGAAAGACAAATATAAATGGAGTAATCATGCAAAATTCTCGTTCGTATAATCTAAAACTTGCTGAAAAAGGGGTTTGGGTTTCGATTGCAGCCTATATTATCTTGTCTATCGGGCAGATTGCGGTTGCTCAACTAACCAATTCTGAAGCCCTACGCGCTAATGGTTTCAACAATACCACCGACATCGTAGGAAATATAGCGATTCTTATCGGACTACGAATTGCACGAATCCCTGCAGACAATGACCACGTTTATGGTCATTGGAAAATAGAATCCATTGCTAGCTTGGTTTCTAGTTTCATCATGTTTTTTGTCGGTTTCGAGGTTCTACGTGATACAGTTATTCATATCGTCTCAGGCGAAAAAACAATTATTGACCCTTTGGGTGCTATTGTCGCTGCTGCTTCCGCAAGTATTATGATTGGTGTCTATCTTTATACCAACAAGTTGGCGAAAAAGACGAAATCTCAAGCCTTATTGGCTTCAAGCAAAGATAATCTAAGTGATGCCTTAACTTCTATTGGTACGGCTGTCGCGATTTTAGCGTCCATTATACATTGGGAATGGCTAGATAAAGCAATGGCGCTGCTGATTTGTGTCTTTATCCTGAAAACAGCCTATGAAATTTTTCGTGATTCTGTTTTTCGGTTATCTGACGGATTTGACGAACATTTGGTTGAGCAATATCAGAAAGCCATTGAGCTTGCACCGAAAGTGAAAAAAGTCAAACTGGTTCGCGGCAGAACCTACGGAAGCAATATTTTTCTTGATGTCGTTGTCGAAATGTCACCTGACCTCAGCGTTTTCGAAAGCCATGCAGCTACTGAAGCCATTGAAAAAATGCTGACAGACGAATTTGACGTTTACGATGTTGATGTTCATGTTGAGCCTGCACCTCTGCCCGAAATCGAACATTTCGCCAGTCGTGCGCTTGAATTGCTTGATAAAGAAGAAAAGGTTCTCAACGGTCAAGAACTCGAACATTTACTCGGAGAAAACTTTCGCGAAATTGGTGCTGACGGTCTCCTCAAAACTCGTGAAGCCTGTCTGAGCGCTGCATCAAATCAAAATCTCGCTCTCAAATCTTATCAATATGAGCAAATTAGTAAAAAAACCTTCATTCTCACCTATCACTATCATGAAAATGATGAAAATTTCATCGTAAGCAGCATCTGGCGACGAAATGATTATTGGTTTTGTATTTTCAGGCAAATCACAAAAAAATCGGAAAATTGACTTTCCGATTTTTTTCATCTGTTCCATAAGTATAACTAACAGATACGTAAGCACAAGCTAAATTTTATCAGAGGCCAACTCCACAAAACAAACCGTTGTCTCATTTCATTTGGCGGAGCGTACAATCCTTGATAAAATAGAAGTAGGATTAAAATATTATTAGAAAGAAAGGAGATTTCTATGAAATCAAAAACACTAATCTGGGTCAATGCAAATGCAGGATTTACTGCAGGGCTTCTATTTATCTCCGAAATCGTCTTGCTCATTGCATTCGGCGAAACTTTTTTGGCTAACCTACCTGCTTTTACAGTATTCAATATTCTGTTTACCCTTGTAAAACTTGGGATTATCGCACTAGGATTCCTTGGACACTTTTATTACAGAGGTTCCAAGGTGAAAAATGCAGCCCACCTTTCGTTTATAATCGGAGGTGCACTTTCACTCATTCCTTGGTTCGGCGGGCTTATCGGCGGCGCCATTGTATTGATTGGAACAGCGATTTATCTCTTTGGAGCTTTTGAGTTTAAAGACCCGACTAATCATTAAAGTGATTGATTCACTTGTGGGAAGATTTTTCCATGACTGTTTGGTTGTTCCGTATCCATATTACCCGTTTTGGCTAACCGCTAATCTCATTCAAAAAGCCGCTCTTTTAAGCGGCTTTAATTTTTTACAATTTATCAGCAACCTCAGTGATTGCAGCTTCAACGGCTGCTTTTTGACTGTCAATCAGCGCAACACGTGCTTCAATTTGCTTGATTGCCATTTCGATAGAACGTTTCAGTCCTTGATTTTCAAGTTTTGGCTCAAAGAAAGCTTTGTATTCAGCAAGTTTCTCTGCCGTTTTGAAAACATTTCCTGGATAAATAACAAACTTATCATAGCTCATATCGCCACCGAGTTTGGCAAGGAGCCACTCCCAATTTTCACGTTCCCAGCTCCACGCTGCTTCTTGAGCGAAATCCGTTCTTAAGAGATAGAACCATGAAAATGCAATATCTTGCGGTTTCACGATGTCTGCATTTTTGAAACCTTCAAGTAATTCCGCCACTGCCGTTTCATCTTTTACCAGAGCAACTGCCGCTTCGAGTTCACGTTTAAACTCTTGCAAGCTTGTTTTTACATAAGTTTCACGGTAATAACGCACAAGCTCAGCAGAATTTGTCGTCTTGATTTCATTATTCAGTACAATCGGACGAATGTCTGCTGGAATTGTCGCCAGATTTTCTTTATGAGTAGCAAAAATACGGCTTGCTTGAGCAACGGCTTCCTGATTTTCAGCAAAAAGTGTCTTCGCAAGCACGATACCACGAAGGGTTTCATCGCCAGCAGATTCGCCAGCCACTTTTTCCCAGCCCAAACGTGCATAGTTTTTAGCAAAGAGTTTGCCAACAAGGTTCTTATAGGCTTGCTCCGTCGGTGTTTCTTCATCTACAAAAAGTTCAAGCTCACTGACAAGCTGACTCAGACCTGTATTGATGATATAGCTTGTTTCATCGGCAAAATGAGGTAAAAGAGCAACTACATCTGCATACGAAATAATGCCTGCTTTTGCCAGAAGTTTACGGTCTTGGATGAGTTGGAATTTCGTTACATCTTCCAAAGCTGATACGTCAGCCAACAACTCGTCAAGCAGTTCACCCTTATAGTCGATGATATAATGCGCCATGTTAGCATCGTTCAAGAACAAGGCTTTTCCTTGATTAGCCGCTTTGAGTGCTGCAAAATTCGAAATTTCAATTTTTTCAGTTGTGAGCAAATCTGGCAAACCTGTCCAATTTGTATTCAGAGGAACATTCCACAAACGACCTGCATCTTTGCCCTCACCTACGAAAAATTGTTTCTGGCTGAGCACGAGCGTATCATTGACGACTTCTGCTGTTACCAGCGGATATCCTGGCTGATTTATCCAACTGTGCATGAAGCCAGCAACATCTTTTCCTGAAGTCTTAGCCAGAGCATTCCAAAGGTCATCACCAACTGTATTACTGTATTTGTGTGTTTCAAAATAAAGATGCAAACCAGCAGCCAAGTCCTCATCGCCAAGACATTTGCGTAACATAACCATAAGGCTGTAACCTTTGTCATAAACAAT
>JAJXWC010000116.1 GCA_021781855.1 Bacillota bacterium
CTTCCAGATATTGCCAGTAAGATATCATCAGATGTGATATTTCCTTCCAGTTGTTTAGCGAAAACTTTTTCATAACTATCATCATTAGCGATTGCCATTAGTGTTGCCACATTATCGTTCAAGCAAACTACATGCCATTTTTTCTTCAAATCATAAGAAATTCCTTTGTTAAAATCATTAGCAAGATGTGAAGCCGTACTTGCACTGCCCCCATTTCCACAGGTGTAAATCGTGTGTCCCTTTTGATAAGCATCGTAAAGTACATTCATTGCTTGATTGAGCGCTTCAATATCCAACTGAGCAATCGTGTTTGTCAAGCGTGCATAGTAGGTATTGATTTCATTTTTGAAGTCCATTATTTTTTCCTCTTTTTCATTTCATTCAGCGTAGCAAATTGTCGCGCCTTTAGTATCATAATCAAAGTCAAACTCTGTCAGTTCTGACAGAGCTTGTTTGACAGCAGCCTGTTTGTCAGCAGTCACATAAAAAAGCATAAATCCTGCTCCACCCGCTCCAAGAAGTTTTCCGCCCATCGCACCTGCCTGCCTTGCCTTTTCATAAAGACCGTCAATCATTGGACTGGAGATGCCACTCGCAAGCGTCCGTTTTAAACGCCAGTTTTGATGCAGAATATCACCCATCGCATCAATATTATCGTGCTCCAACTCATATTTTAAACGTTCTGCCAGATGGCACATTTCTTTGAGACTTTTCTCTTTGTCAACTTTTTTATTGTTTTCTGTTTGCTCAGCAAGAATTTTTGAGGCGTCGTGGACACCGCCAATGTAGAAAAGCAAGAGGTTTTTCTTCAACTCAATTTTTGCTTCGTCTGAGATTTTGACATTTTCAACTGTAACACTACCGTCTTTGTGGAACCGATAAAAATTAAGTCCCCCATAGCTTGCAGCGTATTGGTCTTGCTTACCTATTGGATTTCCAAGTTGATTTATCTCAATATCACAGGCTTCTTGTGCCAATTTTTCTTTACTTGAACTTTCATTTTTGTAAGCTTCCAAAGCTTCTAAAAGCGCTACTGTAAAAGCACTTGATGAACCGAGACCAGAGCCTGCTGGGACATCCGCATCCGAATGAATTTCAACACCAGTCAAATGCGCATTTTCTAAACACGCTTTAACAATATCATGGCTTAGTTCATTAATATTTTCAACAACTTCTGATTTTTTATAGCGCAAAATGGTTTCATTCTTGTGAAAAGAGGGGTGAATAGACAGATAAACATATTTGTCAATCGTCGTGCTCAGCACACAACCGCCATTTTTTTCATAGAAGCTTGCAATATCGCTTCCTCCACCGGCAAAACTCACACGAAACGGTGCTTTTGTGATAATCATCGTTTTTCTTTCTTCTTTCTAGGGCTCAACTAGCAACAGACGGCAAGCCTTGCTGTTCCTCGCATAGCCTCTGCAACTGTTCTGCTGCAAAACAGCGATAAGCTTTATCACTATTTTGCGACAGAACAGGCTTCTACCGTCCTGACTTAAATAAATGTTGAAAAATCAAATTCTTGAAATACAAGAACTCATTTGACCGTCGAAAAAGATAAAAACAGATTGCATTCGGTATGATAACCGCTACTGCGATTCCCATAATAAGGCCGCCCCAAGCTGAAATTTTGCTCATCGGATAGGCAATGAGGGCTGAAAGCAAAAATAAAATGATAAAAAGCACAAAATATTTGACTTGCTCCTTAACATAGACAGCGACTTTTTGCTTAAAAATCGGAACAAAAGTATATTTGGGGAAACTGTATCCGTAGAGAATCATTGTACTGATTAAGGTTCCCATCAATACACCGGGCAATCCATAAATTTGAACAAGGATAATTGATGCAATCAAATTGGCAATCGACTCCAAAATCGGAACGTGACGATTTTCATAAAAAATACCAGCTGCAGATTGAAAAATTGCAATAGGCTGCTTCATTCCTTGCACATAAAAATTAAAGACGATAACGGCAAGCGTAAAATTAGGCAATAGATAACCTTTCCCTAACCACAAGCTAATAAACGGCTGCATACTGACATAGAGTCCAATACTGATAAAACTGTAAATCCAAAAAGTAAGGAAGGTTAATTTTTTGTGAATCTCAAAGCTTTCTTTCGCCCGATGCTCTGTAAGCAAATTGCCCACAGAAGCCGTCACACTTCCCAGAAGTTGAGCAAGGAAACTTGTCAGCGTCGTTGTGATGAGAATATAGTTGCTGTAAAGTCCCATTGTCCTGACCCCAAGAAAATAAGTAATAATCATACTATCCATTCCAAAAACAATGAAGCCAGCAGTGATATGATAAATTTGACCGTGCATTTGTTTCAAGAAATTTTTCATCAAACTCCGTGGCATTTTCTTGGTTAATTTTCCTTTGATATAAGGATATTTTCTATCAGCGATTAAACTGATACAGATATTTTCTATCAAACGATAAACAATGACTGAAATTAAAATCAAAATATAACTGTGCGTATGGATAAGCAATAAAATTTGGGTAATATAAAAGACAAGATTATAGGCGAGATTTGCCAGTGTAATGATATAACCTTGCTGATTTGCTAAAATGATCGATTGCCTGTAAACAAAAAGATAGGAAAGAGCAGATTCCAGAAGAAACAGAAGAAAAATAAGATAAACATTTTCTTTCACACTTCCTTGCTGGACAAAAAAGTGAAGAAAGGGCATAAGCAAAAGGCCAAAAACCAGAACACTTGCTGCAACGGCACGGTAACACCATTTGTAAAGAATCATTAGTGTCCTGAGCATAGCAGTATCATTTTTAGAAATATATTGATACATATTAAAAACGATTGCTGTTCCTAATCCCAGTTCAGTGATGCCTAACATTCCAATAATGCTAGTAAAAAGACCGTTTAATCCCTGATAATCCAATCCCAAAATCCGTACAAAATAAGACTGGGCAACAAAACGCAAGACAACGGTAATCGCCATTTGAATCAGGGACATTATGAGATTTCTTACTGAATTTTGTGTTCTCATCGTACTTATAGTTTAACCCACTCTTTCTGAACAAGACCATCATTTTTGTTAATCGAATCAACAGGGTACCAATGAAGTGGACCAACAACAATTTTTTCAGGATTTTCAGATAAAAATTGACACCACCAAGAAAAAGTTGAATTAGAAATAACAAAATGCTTGCAAGCTGACATCAAACGAATTTTTTCACCGAGCGAATTTCCTGCAGTTTCAATATAATAAGGAGTGGCATCACCTAAAATATTTTGCGCAAATTGTCGGGCATAATCTAGGTCATCACTGAAAAAGAAAAATGTCGGTTTCTCCAGCTTTTCTTGCATTATCTTAATTCCCCTAGCGAAATAATCATCATCACTCAAAAAGAAATCGGCTTTGTTTTCTTCCGACAAGTAGTCTCCTCGACGGATTGTCACACAAACGCTCTCACTATTGTTAATTTTTTCAAAGATATCCTTATTTTGAGGATTTAACTCAGCTTTTGGGCGAAATTCTTCATGAAGTTGTTTCCACATTTCAGGATAAAAATGCGCATCTTCAAAATAAGAATGACATAAAATCGTATCTGCCTTTATTGCTTTTTTATAATCTGCGGTTTTGCTCGGATAGATAAAAAGCCCGTTGCGATAAAGAAATTGAGCGTATCTTTTGAGTAAGCTCGGAAGCTTTTCATAAGGAAAATAAGAAGAACGCCTCATAAAAGGAAGATGGTGCAACAATCGCTGATTGAGCCGAACAAGAAAATGCTGCTTTTTAGTCAGATAATTTTGATAAAGCATAGCATTGTCCATATCAAGCGTTTCGTAGTGTGTATTGAACTCTTGAAGATTATCCTGCCAACCTTTTTCTTTCTCATACATTTTCGCATAAAGCGAAATGCGATAAAAGCTGACTAAAAGTTTACTTTTGGGGTATCGTGCCTGAAGCTTTCTGCCATAAGCATATTGAAACATCTGATTTCCGAGACGACCGTCCATATCAATAATAATATTTTTCACATTTCCTCTTTTATTCATTCCAATGCTGCAAAAGATAGTACAAAGCTGGCGACAACAAAACTGTTCGGTATTTTATTCGTTGTCTCAACGTTAAAATTTGCGATTTTTCTAAAAGTGCTACTACTTTTTTAATGAGTTGACGATTCATCTGTCTTGCGATTCGACTGTAATAGACATAATGGTCCAGTACGTATCTAATGGCATAAACAAACACTTTGCGTTCTTCGCCTGATAATTGTTGATTGTAGGAAATAAAACGTTCCAACATTTTTGCCAAATCAGCCGCAGAACTTGCGGCTCTTGTGGCAATGACTGAATTTTCTCTGTCTCGATGGTAAGTGTAATCAAAACTTTCAAAGACATTTGCACGTTTGGCTGCAAGCAGTACTCGTGGGGTAAAATCTTCATCTTCGTGAATTACTCCTTCTGTGAACCAAAATTCATTTTCTTCCAGGAAACCACGACGATAAAAATAAGACCAAATCATTGGAATATAATCATAGGCTTTTATTTGCTTTAAATATAACGCTGCACCTGATGTATAAGGTTCAGTAGAAAGCTGCAAAATTTCAGATTTTAGCTGTCGTTGGTAGATTCTTCCGTCTTTGTGAATTTCTTGATAAGTACTGCAAAGAATATCCAATTGGTGCTTTTCACAAATTTGAACACGATTTTTTAGAAAATCTGGTGCAACCCAGTCATCATGGTCAACAAAGCTAATGTATTTTCCTTTGGCAGCTTCTAAACCTGTGTTTCGTGCCGCTGCCGCACCATTGTTTTTCTTATTGATTAAGTGGATTTTTTCTTGCTGCTCAATCAAATCCGAGATGGCTGCAACACTGCCGTCGGTTGACCCGTCATTGACGATGATAATCTCAAAGTTTGTCAGTGTTTGAGCCAGTAAAGAAAGAACACAGTCACGGATATAATTTTCAGCATTATATAAGGGAATAATGACAGATACATTTATCATTTACTTTGCCTTTCTAGCCGTTCGTATCCTGTAAGCAAATCGCAAGAGAATCGGAAAATAAATTACCGTAAACAAAAAGAAATCATGTTTCCTGTTTTTAAAGGGTAAACTCTCTCGTAAATAACTTCTATCTGCCAAAAGATAATGGCGAAGCGTTTGAAAAAATATTTTTGTATGGACAGAGGGAACATTTAAAATTTTTGAAAAAAACCAGTAATAAGCCGACTTCAAGTTGTATGCTGCAATTGGAAGAAGACTGGGATAATCTTTCTTCACAGCTTCTAACACTTGATGTTGCTCTGGAATATTATCTAAGTCCTTGAGTTGAAAATTTCTTCTGACCGTACTCGCTTCGTTTTTAACATAAAAATAGCCGTCATAAGTTGTTGATACTGCTTTTTTGATACGGGAAAAATATTGATAATTAAAAAAATAATCCTCATAAATTTTACCCTCAGTAAATCGAATATTTTCGAGTAATGCGCTTTTATAAAGTTTAGTTACGGGTCCAAAATGAAAAGGATTTTCCTGCAGATAGGCTTTGATAATGACTTGATTAGTCTCAAAAACCTGTGCAAAGTGTTGTCTAGCGGGTTTGACAATATCTGTCTTCGTGTCATAGGATGTCATCATGCAGCTAGAAAGGTCTGCTTCATTTTCCACAAGCAGTTCATACAGTATTTTCAGATAGTCTTTTTCAACAAAATCATCACTATCAACAAAATTGATGAATTCACCAGTTGCCCTAGAAAGTCCAAAATTACGAGCTGAACTTTGTCCTGCATTTTCTTGATGATAAACTTTCACACGTTGGTCGCTTTGGGCATAATTTTCACATATTTCACCCGAACCATCTGTAGAACCGTCATCAATAATAATCAGCTCAAAATCGTCAAAAGACTGATTCAGAATTGATTCTATACAAGTAGAAAGAAAATGCGAGGTATTGTAAACAGGAACGATGACACTAATTTTTACTTTTGTCAAATTTTCTCTTTTCTTTTCGCAATCGGTAAAATTTCTTGGAAATTTTATACAAGAAAATATTGACAGGAATGTCAAATTCACCAATATACTCTTCAATTTGCGGATTAAACATCTTTTTAAATTGGAATAATCCTCCTGTTTCTTCTGCTTCAATTCCTCCCATATCGTGTAGGATAGCTCCCTTTTCAAAGCTTGTCTTAATTGACATATCCCATGCTAAATATGAAGGATAATATTCTCGTAGTTTTTCATCCATTCCTGCGTACAAATTTTCAGAAATTTTATTGAAATTGACAAATAAATTTCCTGCAGCTGGGACGATTTCCCCTTTCTCAGAAATAACGACTGTTAATTTTTGAATTTCCGCTTCATATCGCTCAATTTCTTTTTGTAAAACTATTTTTTTCTGTGTGTTGTTCGTACTGGCAATGCCTTGTTGAGCTTTCAAACATTTCTTTGTCAAATCATCTACAATTTGACGAAGATTAAGCTTCACCATTACAATTTTGGCATCATCCTGGAATGCATCCAAAATTTTGGCATAATAATCAGCTCCACGCAATTTGATTCCTTTTCGTTGCTCCGTCAAATTCATCAGATGAGCAAAATCCATTAATAATTCCTGACTCCCAACCTCAACGATTGAAAAAGTGTTTTGTGCTTTGCGTAACCTTTGTTTGAGTTTTTTACTGATTTTTTCTTCAGTGTAATTTTCTTTATAAAGAACAGCATCATAACGAGGTTGGATAGTTTGCGACATATTTTTCGTTTCCCCTAGCCAAATACATCCCATTTGCTGTAATTTTTGAATGATTAATTTTCCTGTTTCGTCATTTTTTATCGCTGGGTCAAATTTAACGAAAAGTGCATTTTGACTTTTAGCATATTCTGTTAGCGTTGAAAGAATAAAATGAAGAAGCTCGTCATCGTCATAATTAAAGACCATTCCCCTTGGGATATAACACATCGTAACACCAAACATTAACTGACGAGTCAAAATTAAACAGCTCGCTAACAATTCAGTTTCATTTTCCCTATAGAATCCTATGAAATCCGACTTCCAATTATTTTTGACCTGAGCCCAGATAGATGTCTGTAAAACATGCGGAAACACTTGTTCCTTTAAAAAATCATCATATTCCAGTAAATCTATATCCCTTTTTGAAATAAATACCATATTTTTATCTTTCTCGATTACTTTG
>JAJXWC010000117.1 GCA_021781855.1 Bacillota bacterium
AATTTCATTGCGCCACCGACGGACTTGGTTGAGCGGAATTTGCACGCTCTTTGCCAGACGACCTGTCGCCAGCTCAAAATCTTCACGTACATCGAGGAAAAAGGCACCATTTTCACGGAGTTCATCGACTTGCGACCACTGAATCGTCTTGACTTTTTGGCGCATCATGTTGTCCGCCGTGTAGCCGAGCATATTGACCGGATCTTTGGCTGACGAATAAGGCGGCGCATAAGCCAGCTCAATCGCTGCCAAGTCCGGCGCTTTCGCACCGAATTTCATCGCCGTCGAAATCACATCAATCCGCTTTTCAACGCCTTCGGTACCGACTGCCTGCGCGCCCAAAATTTTGCCGTCAGGGGCAAAAAGAAGCTTCAGCGCAATCGGTGACGCACCAGGATAATAGCCCGCGTGTGAATTGGGATGAATATGAATCGCTTGATAATCAATGCCGAGCCTTTGGAGCAGGCGCTCGCTATTTCCCGTGCCAGCAGCAGTCAGCTCAAAAACTTTCGCCACAGAAGTCCCTTGCGTGCCAGGATAATCAGCTTCCAGCCCGTTGATGATGTCGGCAATGAGCCGCCCTTGCCGATTGGCAGGCCAAGCCAGCGGAATATTCGTTGCGCCGCCATTGACCGCATCAGCCACCTCAATCACATCGCCAATCGCATAAATGTCCGCAAAGTTCGTTTCCAACTGTCGATTGACCTTAATTCCGCCTTTGAAACCAAGCTCAATTCCGCATTCCTGCGCCAATTTATTTTCAGGCAAAACGCCGATCGCCAGAATCGTCAAATCCGTCTTCAAAATCCGCTCGCTCGTCAGCACCAGCTCATGACCGTCCGCGCGAAATTCTTTCAGCCCGTCATTCAAGATTAATTTCACGCCGTGCAGATTGATTTGACTGTGCAGCATTTGCGCCATTTCAAAGTCAATATTGGGCATGACTTGCGGTGCCATTTCGACCAGTTGCACATTGATGCCCAGCTCGACTAGATTTTCCATCATCTCCAGCCCGATAAAGCCGCCACCAATGACGGTTGCGTTTTGAACTCGATGCTCCGCGATGTAGGCCTTGATGAGGTCCATATCGGGAATATTGCGCAGACTGAACACATTTTTCGCCTTATTTAGCCCTTCAATCGGCGGAATAATCGCCTTTGCGCCAGTCGAGATGATGAGTTTGTCAAAAGCTTCTTCGTAGCTTTCGCCCGTCTTGTGGTTGATGACCGAGACCACTTTTTGCTCAGGGTCAATCCTCGTCACTTCTGAGAAATTGCGCACATCAAGTCCATATTGCTTATTCATACCCTCCACGGTTTGCAGAAGGAGATTTTCCCTGTCTTTGATGACTTCTCCGACATGATAAGGAAGACCACAGTTGGCAAATGAGATGTATTCGCCCTTTTCAAGCAGCACGATTTCATCTTCTTCACTGAGTCTGCGAAGTCTTGTCGCTGCTGTCGCACCACCCGCAACACCACCAATAATTACAATTTTTTTAGCCATAATTTTTCCTTTGTTATTTTTTGAACAAGTCTATTATATACCCTTATGGGTATTTTTTCAACTCATAATTTCTCTACTTCTCCATTTTATCTAAAACGCTGTGAAGTTGATAACAATATAAAAAAAAACGAGCTGATGCTCGTTAGAAAGTAACTGTCCGCAAGCACAATATCTGCGCTTCTATTCTTTCATTTTTTTGAAAGTGCTTTGATTAATCCTTTACGGTAAATAACAGGCTGTATTTCCCAGATTTTACTTAAAATAGAATCTGAGTTTTTAATCACTTGCTCATCTCCAAGCCATGTGAAAAATTCAAATAAGACGGGAACGCAAAGGGCTATATTTTCTACATCCAGAGGCGAATATTCGTCAAAATAATCAAGCATAGCCTGAGCAACTGCACCACCTGTTATCTGTGAAGGAGGCATCCGATAAGTCTGATAAAATCGACAAATAAACTGTTCACAGAACTTCTTAAAAATACGAGAAAGGTCGTCTGTCAACTTTACTTTTTCTCGTAAATTCTCTATAAACTGCTCCACATATGCAAGGTAGCGTTTTTCCGTATTTGCTTTCCAGTTAGATTGGGGACGCGGCGTCGCTCTGATTTGCCTCAGTACGAAAACTTCCTCAAATGATTCGCCTACGATAAAATTCTTTGAACCGTCTGAATTAATCAATCCAAAGTTTGTTTTATTATATTCAATATGATTATCATAGGGCATCTTAGTAAACGGATTTTCCATTGCATTAATCGTGTTAATCATCGTATTTTTATAGTCCTTTGGGAAATCAAAAGGTAAATCTTTTTCTTCTTCCATTTTGTCACATAGTTCAAAAGCATCATGAAGACTGTAAAAATATAGAGGACGTTCATTAGACAGAGCGAACACCCGAAGCCACAATCCGAGTAAATCATTGAAATTAGAAGCCTGCCCATCATCATGTTGATCCTCGCCAAAGAAAAGTTCTGGTTCTTTGATATATAAGAATCGCTGAAGACTATTTTCAATTTGATAGCGATAACAAAGGTTGAGCGTTTGGAACAAACAACTCATTGGAAGCGAAAGCTCAAATTCATTCTCTTCTTCCAAAAGGCTTTCCCACTCATCAAACACTGGACGTTTCTCAATCTCATCTAGTTCTTCTTTAAGATACTCAAAAAGCACTTTTTCTTCTGCTTTTGTTAATTTCAAAACATTATTCGCCTGATAAAGCTCAACAGTTTGATGCGCCAATTTTAAAAATTCGGAAGCTGTAACGGGGATACTCGCATAATTTTGCGGAGCTGCTCCTAGAAAAAGTGCAGCAAAATTGTCAGCAGTGAGCCGCTCAGCAGGAATAAGAAAACCACGATAGTTGACATCTACAAGATACTGGATGAAATTCCCAACGAAGGTCGCTTCCAAGCGCTCGTAGTGATAACGTCCAAAAGTTGCGCGAGCACGCGCTGCCATCTTCTTTGCGAGGCGAGAATTTTTAGCCAAAGTCGCCTCTTTTCGTACCTTATCTGCACCATCAAGCACTCCTAAAGGAAGATCACCAGTCAGAAATTGATCGAAATCCTCAAGTGGAATACTATCCAAGTATTCACTCATATTCACATCTACCATATTTTCTGAGTCATCATCCAAGAGTTCCGGCTTCTGATTGATTATTTCATCCATGCCATTGATGACACTCATGAAAAGTTGCCCATCTAAAAACTTTATTTTTTTCAAGTAACCTTCTGCCTGACAAGCTTCTATAAGATGAACAATCAGTTGGATAAACTGTGTAGAATCTTCCCCGAATTGAGCATAAGGTTCAATAAGAACGATGGAGCAAACTGTCTTAAATGCTGCTTCGGAGAGCTGCCCTGGCCGAATCAAAAACAAATCGTAAGTGAGATAGATAAAATTGTGGATGCATTCTGCTACAAATGACGGTGGGAAATTTTTATATCCGTATTCCTTGTAATCCACTAGAGACTGATTGGCAATTTTCTCAGCCAGTTTCCGATTTGTTTCGCTGTATGCTTGGCTAAATTTTTTATCCTGCTCTGCAAAACGAGTAGGCATCATCCGACGAAGCTGCAAAAGCTTATCATAAGATTCGTAATAATATTTCATCGTTTTCTCAATTCTTTTATTTATAGGTAAACTATGAATTCATTCATGAGTGACATTTTTTTGATTGCTGTCAGTGCTTACAGACCTGTCAGTAACTTCTCAGTCAAAAGTTTCACATCATTTTCATGAGGCATGAGGGTTTGATTGTCCCAAAAGCCGTCTGACAAAAAGCGCGGAATGACGTGAACGTGGAGATGCGTGCCTTTATCCATAATACTACCATTATTTTCAACAATCGTCACGCCATCCACATCAAACACTTCATAGAGTGTAGCGACGAGCTTTTGTTCAAGCTTTATCAAATCAAGCAAAAGTTCATCTGATAGCTCCCGAATATCATCTCCGTTAAAGCTACGCTCTCCACTCTCGCTAAGCGACTAAAGTCGCAAGTCGAGTCGGCAAAAATGCGCTTTTGCAATAATCAACAAATGTCCTGTTTGAACAGGATTAATGTCAAACACGACTTTGAAATACTTCGTTTCACACAAAATTTGCTCAGATAAAATTTCTGAGCAAAAAATACATTTTTCATTCATAAGTGACAATCCTTTTGACTTCTGTCAGTGCTGACAAACTGCCGAAGGGGCTAGGCGCTTTAGCGCCAGCCTTCTCGGACAGGGTGACCTCATATCCAGATGTGAGGTCGTACCCTATAAGTTCGTCAGCGAAAAATACTGGATAAGCCTGACAATTTTTGTAATCTGTTAGAGGAATCCAAGTGAGATGTTCCGTCACACCTTGTGTCAGTCCAAGTGTAAAATTTCCATGCTTTTGTGGCTTCATCAAAAAATAAAAGGCCAGCTCATGACAAGCTTTGTCATTCATCTCAAAAAAGTTTTCATGAATAAATATCAATCGGTCAATCTCAAAATGCACGCCTGTCTCTTCAAAAACTTCCCGAAGGCAAGCCTCCTCAGCGGTTTCACCGATTTTCACCGCACCACCAATGCTGTAAAAATAATCATCACGGTCATTACTCGCCATTAACACCGCATCATTTTCAATAATAATTCCACAGGCGCGGTAGCGAAAATAATCATTTTCATCCAAAATCGCAATATCTTTACTCATTTTTTCCTCTTTGTCAGCGCACAATACTGGTGTAAAAATTGCCTGCCCATTGCTTCATTTCATAATGCGCCACGATGCCCTCTTTGACAAAAGGGTCATGCGCTACAAATTCTTCAGCAAGCTCAAGATTGGGGAAAAGTCCCATTGCACCATTTTTTAGTGGGTCATCAAAAGTGCCAATGCCCATAATTTTCTGCTCATCAGCAAAATGGTCCACCCAGGCCTTATGCCGTGGAAAAACGTCCATCACCTGCTCACGCGTTACATTCTCGCCGAGCGTGTAAAATAAGATTGTAATCATATTTCCTTCATTTTCTATTGTAAAAAGCACGCCGTCTTCTAACAAAAGCCTTCTAAGTTATTTCCAGTCGACCAAATCACCTGCACCGAAATGCTCGTATTATATGCTCGCTTGAACTACTGAATGTTTAGGAGCAAACTACCGATACACACAATCTTCCGCCTCAAAAGCAATCGGCTCCGTATGCGTTTCATAAATCACACAAACCATTTCATAAAGGTAGTCATAAAGCGCATTTTCACAGTAGGCAATATATTGTGGTTCAAACAAAGGCTCTGGAAAATCGTCTGCCCAAGTTAATTTCGCGTAAGTTCCGTGATTTTTCAGTTTTGTCAAAATCAACCGTGCATTTTCCATGTACGTGACTACTTCATCAAATTTTGCAAATTCACTCAGTAACCAATCACAGAAATATTCAAAGCCCTCGTCCCAGTTGATATTTCCATTTGCCTGTGCTTCATGCTGTAATTTCTCAATCCGTCGTAAAAGTTCTGCCTGTAAAACTGCCGACTGACTAGACGCCGGAACATGAGCTTCCCAAAAATCATACCAAAGGTATCTGAATGTTTCTTTATGCGAGCGCTCAATCTGAAAATTCGAAAGTGGCACAAGTGCAGCATCTATTTGATTAAGCACCTGAACCACCTTTTGCGTTTCCAGCTCTATTTCTGATTTTTTCTTCCTAAAACTGAACCAAGCCATTTTTCTCCCTTAATCACTTGGACAAATTGTCCACTTCTTCTCCGTTCGATTAGCCTCAAAACCATAAGGTAAATCAGAAAGCTCCCCGATACTTCTATCTAAGTTATAAATTTCGCCAAGTCCAACGATTCGCGCGTCATTTGTTTTATGTGCCCTTCCACATAAAAATTGCCACATTCCGTCCTCAACATCATGCGAGACATGACAAATCATAGTTTTTCTCTCCAAAACATGTACGCAAGTCAATACTGCAACATTTTGTGCTTCATCAAATGGAAAATTGCTCGCTTTAGATTGACCAAAATTAAAAAATTTCATTTTTACCCAATCAGCGCTTTTCTTACCACAACATCAACCCCATCAGCCACCCAAGCGGCAACAACGGCTCGTTCAGGTACACGAACCCAACCCAGTCCAGAAAAAACAATATCTGATTTTTCTTTCACAGAAAATTCGCGTCGCACTAATTTTGCACCGACCAAAGCAGGTGCAAGCAATTCGCCCTTGTGCTTTTCATAAAACTCTGTTGCACCATCCAATTTCGTGCGGTGAATGCCCAACTCATTGTCAAAATAAGCCGTCATCCCTTGCCGCTCGCCAGAAATAAAATCAAACCGTGCCAATCCGCCAAAGAACAGCGTCTGCTCAGGATTAAGCTGGTAAGTTTTCGGTTTAATCTCCTTGCGTGGCGACACATATTTCAAATCTTCAGGCGCCAAATAATGTGCCATCTGTCCCCGATGGATAATCCCCGGTGTGTCAATCAGGCTACTGTCATCATCTAGCGGAATGTCAATGAAATCCAGCGTCGTGCCCGGAAAACGACTCGTCGTAATCAGCTCGCTATCTCCACTTGCGCTTTTGATAATGGCATTAATGAGCGTGGACTTCCCCACATTGGTACAGCCTACCACATAGACATCACGTCCGTGCCGATAGTGCTCAATCGTCTCCATTAGCGCTTGAACATCTGCCTTATTTTTCGCTGAAACCACCAAAATATCCTTTGGAATCAGTCCCACAGCCGCAGCCTGTTCTTTTAGCCAAGCCGTCAATTTTCCAACTTTCAACGACTTCGGCAAAATATCACGCTTATTCGCCACCATCAAAATATCATTATTTCCCGTCAAACGAGGGAGCGACGGAATGAGCGAGCCGTTAAAATCAAAAATATCCACGACATTCACAATCAGCGCATCATGCTGCCCGATTTCTCCAAGCAAACGCAAAAAATCCGCATCCGTCAAATTTGTCGGTGCGATTTCATTGTAATGACGCAAGCGAAAACAGCGTTGACAGTAAATCTCATCATCTTGCTTCAACTTTTTACTGAGTGCTCCAGCAGGCAAAAAGCCGATTTCATCTTTATTTTCCGTTTGAATAATCGCACCACAGCCGATGCAGCGGA
>JAJXWC010000118.1 GCA_021781855.1 Bacillota bacterium
TAAATCACTTGTATCATGCCTTTGAATTGTTTCTTCTCCTGGATCGTAAGCAAGCTCTGTCTGACCAAGTGTATTAATTTTTTGAAGCCGTTCATCCACTTTCTCGGTTACAATTGCGTTAGGGTCATAGGGAGCACCCGCATAACCGCTTTGGAAGAGTTCGTAAACTTCGTTTTGTCCAACTTTGAGGTAGCCGCGTCCTGGTTGGGTGATGTGGGCAGCATCGTGCGTTTTCAAAAGCTCGTTTGAATCTTGTTCGCTTGCCATTTTCAATGCAATTTTACTGGTTGAATTGGCTTCAATCTGGTCGTTAACCACACCGGATGGTTTTTGAGTCGCCAAAATCAAATGCACACCAAGTGAGCGTCCGATACGGGCAACAGAGGTTAATTCGTCTAGGAATTCTGGGACATTTGATTTCAGTTCCGCAAACTCATCAGAAACCAGAATCAAATGTGGAATTGGTTGGTCAGGATAAACAACATCGGGTTTATTTTCATGTCTTTTTTTGTAAAGACTCATATAGCCGTTGATATTGTTGACACCGTACTTGGCAAATTCTTTCATTCGCTTATCAAGTTCTGCCTTGATTGAAGCCAATGCACGGGCCGTGCCAGCACCGTCCAAATTCGTAATTGAACCCATAAAATGAGGCAAACCTGCGAGTGTATTGGCAATGCCGCCGCCTTTCCAGTCAATAATGAGCATTCCGATATCTTCAGGCGAGAAATTAATCGCCAGCCCAATCAGATAGGTCGTCAAGAATTCTGATTTACCAGAACCGGTTGTTCCTCCGACTAGAGCATGCGGGCCATGTACGCGCTCGTGCAAATCCCAGTACATATACTCGGATTTTCCGCGCCAACCAATGAGGGATTTGATGGATTTATTCGGCTCAGCTTCGCTCCAACGTTCTCTGATTTTTAGGTCTTCGATCGTTTTGACTTCGTACTGCTCTAATAGAGAAAGACTTTCAGGGATTGCATTTTTTTCTACTTCAACATGCTCCAAATTCGAGAGTTGACGCAGACTTTTTTCAAGATTTGGTAAGGCATCATAAGGTTCAAAAGGCTTTGCAACGTAGACTTTATTGTCATTAATAATTTCGCCTGCACTCTGATTTTTGTATTCCACAAGCGCTGTTACGGTTTCTGGTAGAAGTTTCTGGTCTTCTTTTGCCCAGATGACTGTGACTCCTAGCTCACTCATATCTTCTGCTAGAAATTCATTAATTCCATGACCCGCAAGGTAAGCGTCCTCAAAAATGGTAAAAATATAATGCGGAGCAAACTGAGGTCTTTCTTTTCCTGCCTCTTGCAGAATTTGCTTTCGCTTATTTAAAAGCTGATAAAAACTACTCAGCACAATATCTCGCGTTTTAGCATCATGAATTAGCCCGCGCAGCCCTAACTCTTGGAGTTTGAAGTGCGGAAGGAAGCGCCAAGCTCCCCAGTCATTTTTATATCCTTTTTCTGGGACCAAACTGATGAAGTTCACATCACGATAAGAATGGAAAAAAGCGACTTGCAACAAAAGACTTGCAACTGCCGTCCTCAAAACAGGAGCAGTTCCAACGAGCCCTAGTGTTTGCGTAGTTAAGTTAAGTGGAATAGGTACTTCTCGTTGTGTAGAATAAAGCTCTACCAGTTTCTTCACGCGCAGTGTGTTTTCGTCTGTATCCCGATTGTTAATATCGGATTCAACAACGAGGTGAGAAGGCTGAGGACCTGTACCTAAAGAGACTTCTAAAAAGTCCTTGTTATTTGCCATTCGCTCATAAATACGTGAACTATAGCTTTCAATCATCTCAGAAAGTGCTGTAGGTGATGGATTTCTGTAATTTAGAACTTTCGTTTCTTCATCATACTGTTTCGCAATATCAGAGGAAATATTAATCAAATAAACATCGTAATTTTCCTTACGCGTTTCTGTTTGAATCTTTCGTTCCTTTTTTTCACTCATATATTGAGAAACTGTAAAAGCAGCAGTGATGATGCTCATGAATCCCATTCCTAACATCATCAAAGGATTACGGCCTGAAAGAACACTGGTTACCCCTGTCACTGCGAGCATGCCAATAGGAGGTAAAATCGCTTTTAGAATGCCGTTTTTATTTGCTTTTTGAGCTTCCTCAATTTTTTCTATCTTGAATTTGTCTTCGGGAGGTTCTAAATGAAGTCTTGGAGAACGACGGTATTTGGGAAAGTCTTCTGGAAATTCAATTTCAGAAGATTGTCTGAGAAAACGCCCTCTTTCAAAAACGAGCGAGTGCGTAAAAGCTGTGAATTTCCATTGCTCTCGCCGCTTTTCTATCAAAAACTCTGGTGTTAAAATCTGGTCCCCTGTTTTTAATTTTTGAAAATAATGATGCCCCTTTGTTAAACGGGTATTATTAAAATAGAGAAAATCGTTTTTTACATTAACACTAAAATTATTTTCGTGAATAACGACTTGACCATCTCCTTGTGTTCCAATGCTTGCAATTTCATTTGCTCCAATGACAAAATAATCTTTTGCATTGATGAGAAAAAACATCGTTTGAGCTGTTTCCTGCGAAATAACAAAAACATCAATTTCTCCCACTTTTGAGTAGCCTGTGGGTGTAACAATATTGTTTACCCACAACTCATCGTTAATAATTGTATAAAGTATTCCTTGATAGCGCAAAGAGGGACGATGCTCCGACAATGTAATGGTATGGAGCTCTTCGCCTAAGAGATAAATAATAAAAATAGTGTCACTTGCATCTATCCGATTATCAAGAAAGAGTGTTTGTTCCTTAGTTTCTTCTATAATTTCAAATCCTGTATCAGCCATAAAGCCTCCTAAAATTGAGTGCTGTGCACCAGAAACTGGAAAATTAGAATAAAATACTCTAAATTTCTACGCTTCTATGCGGAGCATTTCACATCCTGTTATTTTCCAAGACTTTTCGTCAAAGTTTGAATCTCTTTGTTATACTGGTCCAAGAGTTGCTGCTTCTTAGCTCCATTCATCGTTGTGTTCAATTTTGTTGTTTCATAAAGATTGGTATAAGCTAAAAGAGTTAATTGGTTGTCTCCCAAATTTTGTGCAAGGTTTAAAGCTTCATTGAAATCTCCACGACCTGTATAAACCCAGTAATTGAGTGTGTTATCATCTGATTTTGTTGAGACATTATTCAAAATGGACTGTTTCTGCGTCATGGTCAAATCCGATAAATTCACAGAACTTACTGCCAGAATGTAACGTGCTGACTTTGGAAGTGTATTGGGCGAATAGCTTTGCAAATCTGTTTGCGTCTGTGCATAGTTATTAGTCAAAAAATCAGTCTGAGCAGTAATAATAGCATTTTGTTTTTGGCTGTTACTATAATAAGAATAGGTAAGTACACCAAACACTACAGCAACGATAATGGCAAGAATTCCAAAATATTTAAAGAAACGATAACGACTTTTAGAAACTGGAGTAATTTTTTGATTAACTTTTTCTGTTTCTTTCTGAACTTCTTGATTGATGAAACTGATGATTTCACCAATTTCATCAAATTGATTAATGGTCTGAGCGAATTTATCATTCACTGCCGCCGTTCCCGAAACAAGCGACTCGAAGGAGTTTTTAGAGTTGAAAATATTAAAGATAAGTGCTTTATAAGATTTTAAAAATGATGACCGTGACATCTCTTGCGGAGCAATAAGCTCACTCAAACCAAAGTGGACAACAAAAAGCGCTTCTCCCTCCAGGAGAATGTTTTCAGGATGAAGAAAGGGAATACTAAAACTCCCCTCCAATGCTGCAAGACTGGAGAGTTTTTGAGCCAATTTTAACTTGTCTAATCGTGTTTTGGTTTTTTGAAGGGCTATAGTTAAACTTTTTGCTTTCTCGGGAACGGTATACGAGAGCAGCCACATTTCATCTTCCTCTTTGACCAGCACATTTTGAGGAAGTTCATCAAGCGCTGCTTTCTTAAACTGTGTACTTGAGAGTCGAACTTGAAAGTCTGTTTTGTTTCTTTCTAGCTCCAAATTCGTTGTTCCGTCAGATATTTTCATTCATCATCTCCTATTTTTTCTTGTGGAATGATACAAAAAATGTCGCCATTTCCTATGGGCAAATCTTTAATGAGGTCTGTATCATCTACTTTAATGTCTTTGTCTTTAAGTTCAAGCGTCCAGTTTTTAGGGAGGTGCGCTGTTTTGAGCGCTTCATGCATGAGTTCAACCAAACGCTCCATCGTCACCTCGGTTGGAACCCGGTAGTCTGCTTGTTGTCCCATAAATTCAAGACTAATATCAATCTGTGTCATCGTTTTCTTCTTAAATTCCTTCTCGCATTTTTTCGTCCCAAGAAAACCGCAAAAAACACTAGAGGAATAGCTATAATTGAAAGCAGCCAGTACCATAGCGTAGTTTGAGTGCTAATGTTATCTGTGTTAGATGTGATAATTTGCGGTTTATAATTGACAAAAAGTTTTTTTGTAATTTGGGCGGTATTTGTATCGTATAGGGTGTTAGTGGTCTGTTTTGAAAAATTGAGGGCTTTTTGTTGTTCTGGTACTTTATCTTGCATTTGTTCCTTCACCACTTGATTCAGCGCAGGCGTAAATAGCTCGTTACGAATAGGGAAATCACTTGTTGTACCCACACCGCCATTGGACTTCGTAATGACATTAGGGTCAAGTTGGAGATTTCCATTATCAGTCGCAAAGGCTACTTTTCCAACTAGGAAGATGAGGCTATACGAAATCGCAAGAAGAGTGATTATTTTTTTCTTCATATTTTCCAACTTTTTAACAAAAAGACGCCACAAGAATGTAGCGTCTTCTGAATTGAATTAATTAGAAGCCGAAGCTCTGAGCGTCTTGTGCATCACGTTCAGCAACGGTGTCTGCGTATTTGTTCAATTGTTGATTGACGCTTTCCAAAAGGTTTTCAAATTGAACAACGGTTTGATGAAGTTGATTGTACTGTTCCAAATAAGCTTGGAAAGCTTGACCTTTCCATTCTTCTGCGATGGTGTTATTCATTGAATTTACTTTTTGAATCGCTTGGTCGATTTCCTCTTTAGATTGGAGGTAAACTTGCGCCTGAGATTTGAGTTCTTCTGGGGTTACAGAAATTTGTGCCATGATTGAATACTCCTTTTTATATATTATTAATTTGTTACCGATAGTTAATTTTCCGAAAGGGTTAACCCTTTCGGCTTTCCTATGAAATAGGAAAGCGATTTTTAGTCCTTTTCCCATCACAATCATTTCTTAATTACAAAATCATTTTATCAAAATAACTTTTGTTTGTCAAAAAATTACTTGCATATCGTTGGACAAAATTCAAACTTTATGATAAGTGATATTCATTTATTTTAATTTGTGCAGATATTACCTTAGGAAACGGCTTCAAAAGTTTTGATAGCTCCAAAATCAATGGAACATCATTCCCTCAATCTGTGTATTTTACTTAATACATCTATTATACGCTTTAATTTTTAAGAAACAATTTTAACTATAAGGTTTTTTATAAAATATATAAAAACTTTTGTAAGGTGTTTAAACGGCTTTATTCGTTTAAATAAAGCCGTGTTAGGTGTTAATTTAGTTTTAGTGAACGGTATTAGTCTTTCAGACTAATCCAAAGCTTTGCTTTGGACTACGTACCGAGCCTCAAACTCGGCACTCCGTTAAGGCGCAATAAATGCGCTGAAAGCGGAACTACGGCACTAAAGTACCGAGTCTAAAAGCTACGCTTTAATTAATGTTTTATATATAAAAATTCTGTTTCATCTGTAAAATCATTTCGTAACGATAATGAGTATCGTTGAGCAAAAATTCCGAACTTATGCCTTGAGTTCAATCGTGACGGATTGATTGCCAGAAATTATCACTTGTGTATCAGTCAGCCAAACTTTCGGCCGTTTTTCTGGGCTGGTCAAACCACCGACAAGTGAAATCAAAAGATGCTGCCCAGGCGCTAATTTCGCCTTCAAAGCTGGCAAATAGGTTCTCGGATAAAGCAAATTTGTATTTGGCTCTAAACGAACAACTTCTCCTTTGTCAAATCCCTTTATATTGACAATCACACTCGTTCCTAGTGAAGACGAATAACTTGCCATTTCCGCAGTTGCAATTTTTTCTTCACTTTCGCGCGGAATGCTAAAACCTCCTTCGTAAACATTAATTGAACGCTGAGTTTCAATTTTATGAATCCGAACATGATAAGCACCACATGGTACAACTATTGAAGAAATATGTACATCTTCCATCGGCTTCCAAACCGATTTAACAAATTCGTCAGAAGCCTCATAGGACAAATCATTATATTTCGGACGATAATAATGTTCGTCATAAGAAACGGCTAAAACATTGTCAAGTGCAGCTTCGTAGTAATTATAAGCTGCTTTTTGTGCACTCATACCGAACTTCGTTGAGTAAACGAATTTACCGTATTTTGCTTCGCTGTGAGCTTGGTTCCGACATATTTGACCAAACGGATACATCAGAGTATGATGGAAATCGTCTGTGTGTTCATAAAATGCATGTCCTGCCAAGTTCAGTTTTCTTTTCTCGTTTTTAGGAAATTCTGCAACCTCTGCCGCCCAGTAAGGATGAGTTTTTGGAACTGCTAGCATAATGAACGATTTAAATGCCCAGTAGGTCGAGCCTGGCGCATTATATCCCTCGGCAAAAATCAGATTTTGATAGTTGTAACCAATCGTCAAAAGTCCGTCAGTTGAGAAAATATCTTGTCTAAACCATTGTGCCATATTGCGTGCATACAAACCCTTAATCACTCCCCACGGCAACGCTTCTACATTAGCGAAAACTAAAGCTCCCCAAAATGACGCTTGAGCAAACCGATAAGTCAAACTCCGTCCAAAAGGAACAGCCACACCATCAGCATCAAACATATGGTAAAAAGTCTTTGCAAATTCCGCTGCTCGCATTTTAAATAAATCAGAGCGCTGAGGCTCTTCATCTTCCATCAGCTTTGCGTAAATCAGACCATAAAAATGATAGGCCCATGGGATATAATAATCAAATTGCGTTTTCTCCCCATCGTGATACCAACCCAGATCGG
>JAJXWC010000119.1 GCA_021781855.1 Bacillota bacterium
TAAAGCAACCCTTCAGCCAACAGACCAGATTCTTTTCAAAGGCTCAAATGGAATGCATCTTGCCCCTGTCATCGAAAATATGCTGTCATCATCAAAATCGAATTTCGCTTAGAATTTCGATTTTTTATAAAAAAATATTGACAAAATTCCTAATTACGTGTAAAATATCAAATATAGTAAATTTTCAGATAATATTATTTTACTAAATCATTCTTACCCACAAAGGAATAAACACATGAAAAAAAGAAAAATTGCCGCATTAGGTATTCTTTCATTTGCAACCATTGGACTTCTCGCAGCTTGCGGTAATAAGACGGCAACGCAGAAAAATATTCAGTTCTCAATTCCTACGGACGTTACTTCGCTGGACACAACCATTCTCACTGACCAGTATTCGTATGATGTTTCAGGAAATGTCGAAGAAGGCGCCACTCGTGTAAACAGCAACGGTGATGCGGCCCTAGCACTTGCAAAATCTATTGATGTTTCAAGCGACGGACTGACTTACACAGTTACACTCAGACCAGATTTGAAGTGGTCAAACGGAGATGAACTCACTGCGCAAGACTTCGTTTATGCCTGGCAACGTGCTGTTGACCCCAAAACAGGTTCAGAATATGCATATCTCATGGGAGCAGTAGCAGGAGCAAATGATATTATGGCGAGCAAAGCTGCTGTTAATACATTAGGAATCAAAGCCGATAGCGCAACACAATTTACAGTAAAACTGGCTCAACCCACACCTTATTTCAAATTTCTTCTTTCAGAGCCTGTCTATTATCCATTAGACCAAAAAGTTGTTGAAAAATACGGTAAACAATTTGGGACAACATCAGATAAAACAGTCTATGACGGTCCTTTTATGTTCAAATCAACAAACGGTTGGACAGGGACAAATAAAACATTCTCAATCTATGCCAATCCGAATTATTGGGACAAAAGTGCTGTGAAATCAAAAGAGATAGACTTCCAAGTCATCAGCAATGCAAATACAGGAGCTCAGCTCTACAAACAAGGCAAGCTCGATTTCACACTTTTGCCTACACCAGACCTTATCAACGCCAATAAAGATGAAAAAGGCTTCACTGTCTTTAAACAAGCGCGGACGGACTATATCGAATATAATCAGTCAGGAAAAAATGCTTCAAGCACAGATGCTCAGAAAGCCCTTGCCAATCAAGATATCCGTGAAGCACTTAATCTCGCAACCAATCGTGAAGCCATAGTGCAAAATGCCCTTCCTTATTCAACCCCAGCAACGAGCTTTACACCAGTAGGAATGAGCAAAACTTCAACGGGCGAAGATTTTGCTAAGTATGCGGAACAGCCTTATACCTACGATGCAAGTAAAGCAAAAACACTCTGGGAAAAAGGCTTGAAAGAAATAGGTTTAGGCAAAGTAACACTGAGTTTAGAAGCAGCGAGTGACCTTGCTCCATCCGCAGCAACAGCAAATTACCTTCAAACTTCATACGAAAAAGATTTGCCAGGTCTGACAATTAACTTGAAACTTGTTCCTTTCCAACAACGTTTACAAGATGCTCAAAACGGAACATTTGATATGGTACTCTCTGGCTGGGGAGGAGACTATGCGGAACCTTCAACCTTCTTGCAGCTCTTTGTAACAGGACAGTCTTACAATGATGGCAAATTCTCAAGCTCAGCTTATGATAAAGCATTTACAGCAGCCTCAACGGCTCCAGATGTTCTCAACCAAGCTAAGACAGATGCGGATTATAAAGCTGATGAAACAGCTTTGTACCAAGGTTCTTATATTAATCCAGTAGATTTCCAAGCCAATCCAGCACTGATGAATCCAAATATCAAAGGTCTGGATTTCCATTCTACAGGTCTGGCTTATGACTTGAAAACAGCTTACATCAAGTAAGTTGAAAGGTTTGTTTTATCTGCAAGGATTGCATCTTGCTGAATTAAACAACATTCCTAATTTTTAGGAATGTTGTTTTTTAATCTGTATGATGAAACAAGTTCCGCCAAAAAAAACAAAAAGAATTCGGAAAACTTCATCAGAATGCTTGACATGCTTAAACGAATCTGATAAAATTACAAACATAGCAAATTTTCAGAAAATAATAGACACAACTGAAGATTGCTAAGAGTACAGATTTAACTTGAAAAAAGCCTTTATACATTGGTAAAGAGTTGCCATAAGAAAATCTAATGACTACTTTAAAAAAACAGTGCACATTTTACTTTACTTTTTAGGTTGAATTAAGTATAATACCAATATAATAAATTTTCTGACAATATAAAAAATAACAAACTCAGAAAATGTTTAAATGAAAGAGGGAAATTTCATGAAAACTTGGAAAAAAGTGGGCTTAGGTACAGTAACCTTGGCTTCAGTAGCTTTACTTGCTGCCTGTGGCGGAGGGTCATCAAAATCAGACGCAGGACGTGCGCCTCAATTAGCTATCCCAACAGATATCACAACACTTGACTCAACATTGAATACAGATACGTATTCTAATATCTTCATTGGTAACACTGAAGAAGGTGCAATGCGTGTAAATTCAGACGGAAAAGCTGTTCCAGCTTTGGCTGAAAGTGTTACGGCATCAAGCGATGGTTTGACTTATGACATCAAACTTCGTTCAGGCTTGAAATGGTCTAATGGCACACCATTGACTGCAAAAGATTTCGTTTACGCTTGGCAACGTGCAGTAAATCCAGCGACAGGTTCGCAATACGCTTATTTGCTTGGAAATATCCAAAATGCGAATAAGATTATGGGATTGAAAACAGCAACTCAAGCAGACCTTGACACGCTTGGTGTAAAAGCAGTAAGTGATACTGAACTCAAAGTAACTTTGACACAACCAACACCATACTTCGATTTCCTTTTGGCTGAGTCTGTTTACTATCCTTTGAACCAACAATTCGTTGAAAAATACGGCAAAGAATACGGTACTTCATCAGATAAAACATTGTACTGTGGACCATTCGTCTTTAAAGGTAGCGGTTGGACAGGTACGAACGAGTCATTCAAACTTGTTAAAAACAAAGATTACTATGACCCATCAAGTGTGAAATCAAATGAAGTAGATTATCAAGTCGTAAAAAATCCTACCACAGCAGTTCAGCTCTTCAAACAGGGCAAACTTGACCAAGTTGGATTGGGCACACCAGACCTTTACAATGCTAATAAAGGCTATACAAAGAACGCCAAATTGATTAGTCTTAAAGAATCAACAACAGACTATATCGAATACAACCAAACAGGTAAAGGAACTTCAAATCCAACAGCTGCTAAAGCTTTGCAAAACCAAAAAATTCGTGAAGCACTCAATCTTGCAACTGACCGTCAATCAATCGTTGAAAATTCAACAGCAGGTTCTTCAGTAGCAACAGGCTTCACACCAGCAGGTATGGCTAAAACTTCAACAGGTGAAGACTTTGCAAAATATGCAGCACAGCCTTACACTTATGATGTTGCTAAAGCTAAAACACTTTGGGAAGAAGGTCTGAAAGAAATTGGTGCAACATCTGTCAACCTTTCTTATGAAACAGATGCAGATTCACCAACGGCTAAAACACAAGCTGACTTCCTCCAAACATCATTGGCTAAAGCTCTTCCAGGACTGACAATTACTGAAAAGATTGTTCCTTTCCAACAACGTCTGAAAGATTCTGCTGCTCATAACTTTGATATGGTCAATTCACTTTGGGGTGGTGACTATGCTGAACCTTCAACATTCTTGCAACTCTTTGCAGCAGGTTCAGGATATAATGATGGTGGTTTTGTGAATAGCGCTTATCAAGCGGCTTGGACAAAAGCTTCAACAATGCCTGATGTAACAAATGATGCGGCTCGTGATGCTGATTATAAGGCTGCTGAACAAGCACTTTATGACCAAGCAAGCATCAATCCAATTTACTTCCGTACAACACCAGCACTTACTAATCCAAATATGACTGGTTTGGATTTCCACGGAACAGGTCTCTCATATGATCTTAAGAGTGTTTATATTAACAAATAAACTAGAAAATTGAATAAACGAGAAAGCAAGGGCCACTTGTGGCACCTACTTTTTCGCGTTATATCGTTATATTAGGAAAGAATACTATATGCTAGCTAAATATATTTTAAAGCGTGTCGCAATGATGATATTGACTTTGTTCATCGTTGTTACGGCTACCTTCTTCTTGATGCAGATTATGCCAGGGACACCTTTTCACAATCCAAAACTTTCTCCTCAACAGCTTCAACAACTGATGGCTGCCTATGGATTAGACAAACCGCTTTGGGAACAATATCTGATTTACATCGGACATGCGTTCACGGGTAATTTTGGTACCTCATTCACTTATACCAACCAGCCCGTAAGCATGATGATTGCTCAACGTTTACCTGTTTCAGCTCAACTTGGGCTTGAAGCTATGATTATCGCTCTTGTTTTGGGAATTCCGTTTGGAGTACTCTCTGCACGTTATCGCAATACATGGGTTGATAATATTTTATCTGTTATTTCGACATTTTCGTTCTCTATTCCCTCATTTGTAGTAGGAACTTTACTTTTACTTGCATTTGGATATACTTTGCAATGGTTGCCTGTTACAGGTTGGGACGGCTTTATGACGGGAACTTCTGTAATGCCTGCGCTTGCTTTATCGCTTGCTTCAATGGCACAAGTCACAGCGTTTGTCCGTTCGGAAATGATTGAATCGTTAAGTTCAGATTATATCCTTTTGGCGCGTGCTAAAGGATTGTCTGACAGTGAAGTTTTGTGGAAACATGCAATTCGTAACTCTCTTATTCCAGTTCTTACACTCATTGGTCCAATGACGGCTGCTCTTTTGACAGGTTCTGTTTTGATTGAAACAATCTTCTCCATTCCAGGTATTGGACAACAATTCGTCAACTCAATTCCATCAAAAGACTTTCCTGTTATCATGGGAACAACGATTATTTATGCAGTGATGTTAATGGCAATGATTTTGATTACAGATATTATCACAGCCTTTGTTGACCCACGTGTAAGATTAGACTAAGAAAGGAGAGTAGAAAAAATGGAAAATGTAAACAAAAAATTCATTCTCGTGGGAACAAAAGATTCTCACGATATGGAATTGATTTCAAAACCTGCTCTTACTTTCTGGCAAGATGCTTGGCGTCGTTTCAAAAAAAATAAAGTTGCGGTTGTCGCAGCAGTTGTCGTTATTGCAACCATTATCTTTGCAATTATTTCGACAGTGATTATCCCACAAAGTGCTGCTAATAATTTTAACCCTAATAAAGTACAAGTTTATAAAAATTTGCCTCCTAAAATTGGCAATGGTATTCCCGGATTTGACGGTAATTTTACCACGCCAGGAAATAGTCAATCAACCAATGTTTATCAAGACCAAAAAGTTCCTGCTGGCACTTCTTACATTTTGGGAACGGATAGTCTTGGACGTTCTCTTGCGAAACGTACCGCTGTTGGACTTCGAATCTCTCTCTTGATTGCATTTTCTGCAGTTTTGTTTGATATTTTTATCGGGATTACGTATGGTTTAATCTCTGGCTGGATTGGCGGTCGTGTCGATACTGTCATGCAGCGTATCATTGAGATTATTTCGTCTATTCCTTGGTTAGTCATTGTTACAATGCTCGGAATGCTTCTCGGTCAAGGTATTACTTCGATTATTTTGGCGATTGGGCTGTTCATTTGGACTGGTGTAGCGCGACAGGTTCGTAACCTGACCTTGAGTTGGAAAGAACGAGAATTTATTCTTGCCTCAAAAACTCTAGGAGAATCAACATTTCGGATTATGGTTCGCCATTTGCTTCCTAATATGTTGGGGGTTATCATTGTTCAAATTATGTTTGACATTCCTTCTGTTATCTTTACGGAAGCGATTTTGTCAGCAATCAATCTTGGGGTTAAGCCTCCTACATCTTCGCTTGGCTCACTGATTTCAGATGGTATTGCTAGTTTGCAATTCTACCCATGGCAGTTGATTGTGCCGGCTATTGTTCTTTCACTGTTGTCGCTTTCGTTCTTCCTCTTTGGTTATGGGCTTCGTGATGCGTTTGACCCTAAATCTGCAGATTAAATGAAAGGAGAATGAAAAAATGGCTGATAAAATATTAGAAGTAAAAAATCTGCATGTTGATTTCAAAACCTATGCAGGTAAAGTTAAAGCAATTCGTGGTGTTTCATTTGATTTGGAAAAAGGACAAACGATTGCTATTGTAGGTGAATCTGGCTCTGGTAAGTCAGTAACCACGAAAACATTGATGGGATTGAATGCAACTAATGCTGAAATTCCAGAGGGTGAGTTGCTCTATAAAGGCAAAGATTTGCTGAAAAATACGGAGAAAGAATGGCAGCATCTACGCGGCAATGAAATCTCAATGATTTTTCAGGACCCAATGACTTCTCTTGACCCGACAATGCGCATTTGGAAACAAATTGCAGAACCTCTGATTAAGCATAAGGGAATGAAAAAAGCAGAAGCAAAAGCTCGCGCCTTAGACCTTATGAAGCAAGTTGGAATTCCTGCTGCTGAACAGCATATGAATGACTACCCGCACCAGTGGTCAGGAGGAATGCGGCAACGTGCTGTCATTGCGATTGCCCTTGCTGGCGACCCTGAGATTCTGATTGCGGATGAACCAACGACTGCGTTAGATGTTACGATTCAGGCACAAATTATGCACATGATGGCTGAACTTCAGGCACGAATTTCTTCATCAATCATCTTTATCACACACGATTTGGGTGTTGTGGCTGGATTTGCACACAAGGTTGCCGTAATGTACGCAGGTGAAATTGTGGAGTACGGGACAGTCGAAGAAATTTTTTATAATCCGCAACATCCTTACACTTGGGGACTTTTAGATTCTATGCCTACAGTAGATACGGATGTAGAGCGGTTAGTTTCAATTCCTGGTACACCACCTGACTTGTTAAATCCTCCAAAGGGTGATGCGTTTGCAGCACGTAATAAATATGCTTTGGATATTGATTTTGAAGAGGAACCTCCATTCTTTGAAG
>JAJXWC010000120.1 GCA_021781855.1 Bacillota bacterium
TGGCATGATTACCTTCTTCGATGACTTCGCCGTCTTTGAGGACGACAATCTTATCGGCATTCAAAATCGTTTTCAAACGGTGAGCAATGACAAATGAAGTACGTCCTGCCACTGCCGCTTCCATTGCCCATTGAATTTGTTGTTCCGTCACGGTATCAACATTTGATGTTGCCTCGTCCAAAATCAAAAGTTCTGGATTAGTCAAAATTGTCCGCGCAATCGAGATTTGCTGTTTTTGTCCAACTGAAAAGACTGATTCGTCATCGTTGACATGAGTTTCATATTTATCAGGTAGGCTATCAATAAACTCATGAATATGTGTCGTTTTGGCTACAGTAATGACTTCGTCCATTGTCGCATCAGGCTTACCAAATTTGATATTATCTGCGATTGTCCCGTCAAAGAGGACTGATTCTTGAAGCACGATACCTACTTTGCTCCGCAAGCTGTCAAGGTCAAACTTGCGAATATCTGTGCCGTCAAATTTGACCGCGCCACCGTTGACATCGTAGAAACGGTTCATCAGATTCATGACTGTCGTTTTACCAGAACCTGTCGGTCCAACAAGTGCGACCATTTGACCACGTTTGACATCAATACTGACATTTTTAAGCACAGGTTTTCCTGGCAAGTATTCAAAGTCAAGATTTTCGATTTGAATACCCTCTTTAATGGTGTCAAATTTAACCCCATTTTCAGGGCGAATTTCTTCTGGCTCGTCAAACATGATATTCAAACGAGTTGCGCCTGTAATGGCAAGCTGAAGTTGTCCAAAGCTTGATGAGATTTGCATGATAGGATTGTAATAGGTTTGCACATATTGAACAAATGCCACCAAGAGTCCAAGACCAGTCGCTAAGCTCATGCTGTTATCATTCAGAATATAAGCTGTACCGCCGAAAATAACAATCGCTGTTGTCAAAAGTTGGAAGCCATTCATCAATGGGAAAATCATCCCTGACCAAGCTTGTGCTGCAAAAGTCCGATTTTTGACGCGCTTGTTGTGCGCCATAAAGCCATCAATCGAATCTTCTTGCAAACCTTCCACAATAATCGCTTTTTGCCCAGAAATCTTTTCGTCCATGTAAGCATTGAGCTGTGAAACTTCTTCTTGTTGACGGTCAGTTGCTTTCTTAGCTTGACGAACGATGAGAATCGCTGCCAAAATCGCAATCGGCGAAACAGCAACCGTCAAAAGGGCAAAATTAATATTTTTGCTGAAAATCATAATCAGCACACCGATGAACAATGCACCGTTGCTGACAACAGACACACCTGCCTGATTCAGCGTATTTTGGATATTATCCAAATCTGATGTGAAACGTGCAAGAATATCACCATCTTGATGACGGTCAAAATAAGAAATCGTCAAACGTTCCAATTTGCCGAACAAACCTTTACGCATGCGGTTTGTTGAGTGCGCCACGATACGACTGAATAAAAGTGAGTAAATCAGCATGGAGAAACCTGTAGCAAGGTAAGCTGCGAGCAATTCCCACATGCCCTTCATGAAGGTAGTCGTTGAAGCAGCTTTCATGGTCGCAATCTGCAAGGTTTGAGCGAGTGTTGTATGATGCGCTTTGAAACCTTCTAAAACGCTTGGTGCAACATTAGAATTTGTCCACATATGCCAATCTGTCGGCATTTTGGCTAACTGCTGCATGGTGTCAATCGTTGTTCCCTTAGGCAAATGAGCAGTAAATGCTGCAGGAACATTGGCTGAGGTCAAGCTTTGCCAATCCACCGTATGCCCTGTCATTTGGGACATTGTAGCGGCAATTTGCTGCAACCCATCTTGTGATTGCTTGATGCCGTCCACAATTTGATTGAGCGACTTAATCACAGCACCCTGATTTTGATGCATGAAGAAGTCTGTCACATATTTCGCCAAGTTTGTGACCGCATCTCCCATCAGTGAGGGAGCAATAACTTGGAGCCATGTTGCAGCCACGATGAAAATCAGCGCGACCGTAAACATGAGTTTATATTTTTTGAGATATAGATAGAAGAATTGAAGCGCACGAGTGGTGTCAGACTTTTTCTTTGATGTTTTCACATTTTCCATTGTTTAGTCCTCCTGTGCTTTCTGTGTGTCATAGATTTCTTGGTAAATCTTATTCGTTGCGACTAATTCGTGGTGTGTACCTTGACCGACGAGTTTTCCTTGGTCAAGGACGAGGATATTATCCGCATGAACGACAGAAGAAATCTTTTGTGCGATGATAATCGTCGTTGTCCCCTTGAGGTCTTTGTTCAGCGCTTCCTGAACCAATTTTTCAGATTTAGCATCAAGCGCTGAGGTAGAGTCATCAAGAATGAGGACATTTGGATTTTTAACAACGCCACGTGTGATGGACAAGCGTTGTTTCTGACCACCAGAGAAGTTGTTACCACGTTCTTCGACTTCAGCTTCATACTGCCCGTCTTTTGTCGTGATAAATTCGGCTGCCTGAGCAATCCTTGCGGCACGGTTCATTTCTTCATCAGTGGCATCTGATTTCCCTTGCTTGATGTTGCCTGCAATCGTTCCTGAGAACAAAATTGCTTTTTGCAAAACAATCGAAATGTTCGACTTGAGTGTACCACGGCTGACCGTTTTCAGGTCTTTTCCGCCGACCGATACTGTCCCCTCAGTCGGGTCAAAAAGTCGGGGAATAAGCTGTGCGAGCGTTGATTTACCTGCACCTGTCGCACCGACAATACCGACCATTTGACCAGGTTTGATTTCAAAGCTGATGTCTTTGAGCGTTGCTTCTTTATCATTAGGATAAGAGAATGAAACATGGTCAAATTTGACAGAGCCTGACAAACTTTCGTCCTTGGCATTCTCATCAAAGGTCATGGCTGGGTTAGTTTTCAGCACTTCATTGATACGACCAATAGACACAAAACCACGTGAGGCAAACATTGACATCATACCACCCATGATGATGGCAAACATAATCATGCCCATATAAGTCATGAAGGTTGACAGCCCGCCGAGGCTATCTTGTGCCACAGAAGGTGACTTCGTCACAAAGGTTGAAACAAAGTAAATCGCCACCCAAATTGCACCCTGTGCAATAATGGTAAAGAGCGGAATCATGGCTGAAAAGAGTTTTCCGACTGCCCAGTTATGTCCATAAAGGTCATCAGAAGTCTTGTCAAATTCTGCGATTTGATTGCCTTCTTGGACGAAAGATTTGACCACACGTGAACCCCGTAAGTTTTGCTTCGCGATTGCATTGATGCGGTCAATCAGTTTTTGAAATGCCATAAAGTGAGGGCCCATGCGTCCCATCAACACCGCTGTAACCACAACGATGAGAACCACTAAAAGCACGGTAATCCACCAGAGCTTAGGCATTGTGGTAATGGAAAGAATAATTCCGCCAATCAAGAGAACTGGAATTCGTAGCAGAATTTGGAAAACCATCATCATCAGGTTCTGAACTTGCGTGACATCATTTGTCATGCGGACTACAAGATTTCCTGCATTGAATTCTTCAATATTTTCATAGGAAAAAGTATTGATTTTTTTGTAAGTTGCTTCACGTGTATCGGCTCCGATTTCCTGAGCAATGCGAGCGGCACTCAGCGTGCTCACAATCGCCCCGAGAATTCCGATAGCAGCAACGATAAGGAGCTCAATTCCATAGCCTGAAATCTTGTCAGACATCTGATGACGCGTATAACTCGTAGACGAGATGACCGTCAAAATCTGCTTCATGACTTGAGGCTGATAAAGTTGAACACCTGCATAAAGGAAAGTTGATAAGACCGATAATAGCGCTATCCATTTATGCTTTATGATTGATTTGAATATCATAAGTGTTTCCTTTCAAAATTTTAAATTTAGGGCTGAAATAGAATTTGACCAATTCGTCAAAAGTTGCTCAGACCAGTCAGGTCCTTACAAAATGATTGCGGTAGAATATCAGAAAATTTCAGCGAGCAAGTTATTATAGCATTTTTGAAAATTGTTTTCAAGGGTTAAATGCTAACGAGGTTAAATAAAATAGTTAGTTTTATTTTTTATTAACTAACGGAATTTATTTTATCGCATTTTTTGTGTAATGTCAACGATTTATTATTAATATCCTGGTTTATCACAGCAGTGCGTGCTATCTACGCCACCAAAGTGGAGATAGAGCGAATGGATATCAAAGTTGTAAGGAAACTAATCTCCCATTAATGAAGGAGCCACCTTAATCGTTGCATTGCCCGAATGTGTTTCAAGCAAGATTTCTCGCTCTCCTACCGTCCCCGCATTACCTGTTTTGTATGACTGGCTTTTGACATTATAGTTCACATCAGCCAAAGCAATTTTTGTATTACCGCTCCCCGTTTTGAGTTCAAATTTAAAACTTGCATCTGAATTGACCAACGCTTTGGCATTCCCACTGTGACTACTTAATTTGAGTTTGGTGAAGATTTCTGCACCAACTTGAACATTGCCACTATGTGCCTGAAGTTCTGTACAATTCGTCTGAAGTTGCTGTACTTTCAAATTTCCACTCTTAACCTCGGCTTTCAGTTCGTAAATATCAGCAAAAATCATGCCCACATTTCCGCTTGTAGCAAAGATTTTCGCCTGACGGGCTTCAATCTTTCCGAATGTGAGATTGCCACTTTTAGCATCAACTTTCAACGTTTCTGACTTGACCGCATCAAAATTCCCATTGCCACTCATCAGATTAAACTGTATTTCTTTTGCTTGAACATTCTCGGCCTTAAGATTTCCCGAGCGCAAATCAATTTTCAAGTTTTCAAACTGAACATCACTAACTTTCAAATTTCCGCTATTACAAGTAAGCAAAAGATTTTTTGCAGTTTGTTTCGGAATTAAAAAGATAATTTTTGAGCGGAAAGGCCACAGACGACCAAAAAGTTTTGGACGTCGTCCATTTTCAATGCTCAATTTGCCATTAGAAAGGTTAATTCGTGCAAGATACTCTTCATTATTTGTATTCATGTACTCTAACAAACGAAAATTTTCGTCCTCCGCTTGCAGAATTTCTACATTATCATTATTATAATTCAGCGAAATTGCCGAAAAATCTCTCGAATTAAAAATTTGTTCGTTAACAAGATTCAAAGTCGAATAATTCACCACTGGCGTCGAAAAATCATTTTTATTTTCGCTTTCTCTTGGTGCCACCAGCTCATCAAGCACCTCCGTCAAATCCCCCATTTCATCGAAAGCCTTAATAATCGCAAGTGTTTCGTCAGTCCCAGCAGCAATCAAATCTTCTGTATGTGCCTCAAGATTTGCAAGCACTTCATCATAAAGCTCGTGTGTTTCTTGGCTTTCTTGATAATCGGCAAAAATTTTATCAAGTTTTATTTTGAGTTGTTCTTTCATTTTAATCTTCTTTCGTGATTTTTCCTGTGATGAGTTGATTGATAATATTTTGTGCGAATTCCCATGACTGTCGCGCTGCTTCAAGCTGCTCGCGCCCCGATGGACTGATACGATAATATTTTCGCCGACCGCCTTGGCTCTCATCTCCCCAATAAGCCTCGATTTTTCCAGCCTTTTCAAGACGACGAAAAACAGTATAAAGCGTTGCTTCATTGAGTTCATAAAGATTATCAGATAGGCGCTTGATGAGTTTGGAAATCTCGTAGCCATAACTATCCGTCTGCGAGAGAATATTAAGCACAATCGCATCAACATGCCCGCGAATCATATCTTTTGAAATTTCTTCTGCCATAGATTTTCCTTTCTATGTTTATTTTAGTATATTATACTCTTAATTACTATGTTTGTCAAAGTAAAATTATAGAGATAGTATTTAAAAAATGATATCAGTTCAATCTCCCTTCGAAACTGGACGGATATCATTTCTCTTATTTTAATTAAACAAACGATTAACTATTCACAAGTTCATCAATTTCCTTAGCAACAATATCAGCAGAACTGAAGCACTCGCAAAATTCAAATATTGCCTGACATTCTTTCATTATTTCAAGTGCTGCGGGATTTCCTGAAAAATAATCAATCTTCGCCTTATCATAAATAAAAATTGTCTTTTCATACATATCATACTCATGAATATTCTCCTCTAAATATAAAACAATAGGAATGGTGAGATTAAGTAATCGTTGACCGATAAAAACATCTAAGCCATTCAATAAAGTTTGAAGCATTGCTTTCTTCACATATTTAATTTTTGTACCAATTTGGGCGGAAGAAATCATTGAAATAAGAAGCTTTGAAAGCTCCGAAGTTCCCAAATTTGTTACACAAGCTCCAAGCAAAGAAATATCATAAAGCCCCCATTCCTTTAAGTTAATGAGATAAGTATATAAAAATCTTTTATCTTCTTTTGATAGTTCATACTTAGTATCAACGATTGATAAAACACCTTCAATGTGAATTTTATCTAACCGAAAATGCTTGTTGTCTGGATTTGAGACATAACGTTTTTCAGCATTTTTTTGAAAAATTTTAAGTTGTGAAATATTTTGAGCAAGATAGCTGTCAGTAAGGGGTGTTCCAAATTCAGTGATATTTTTTCGTTGCAAATATTCGTCAAGTGCATATTGAAATTCCAAGCTGCTCACATTGATGTTTTGAAGAAAGAGCAAGAAATTATCTGCAGATGGACATATCTTTCCGTGTTCGAAATTTGAAAGCTGAGAGGGGAAGGCAATATCGCCAACAGCTTCTTTTAGCGTAAATCCTTTTGCTTTTCTGAAATAACCGAAAACATGACCTGAATGCTTTCCAAAAGCCTTTTCTTTACTCATTTTTTATTTCCTCACAAATTTATTTTTTATAAAATAAGCAAATCTAAATCAGAACTTAAAGTACCAAAAAATCGTATTTGCAGCGCTTTCTTATCTCTTTTTTTATTTTCTAAAATTTATCTATATTATAAAATTTCATTGATACTTAAAATACTACTGTTCAAATAATAGTATATAATAAAAATATAGAAAAAAACAGAAGAAAGAAGAAAAAATTCATGAGAAAACTCAATAAAATAATGATTATAGATCGGA
>JAJXWC010000121.1 GCA_021781855.1 Bacillota bacterium
TCGACAGCGTAGTACGAAGTGCGTAGATAGCACGCACTGCTGAGATAAAGCAGAGTTGGATGAAAGGGTTAAGATAATTATCCGATAGAAAACAGTGTAAAAATGGCAAGTGAGTATATAGAAGATTTAATTGATTTATTAGAGGAAAAAAATGTGCCCGTAGTTACACGGAAAAAGCACAGTTATGTGATGTATCAGGGCATTGAGTCCGAGTACATTTACATTTTGAAGGATGGTGTAGCGAAGATTAGTAATATTTTGCGTGATGGACGTGAATTCAATATTGCTTATGTTTCTGAGCCGGATTTTGTTTCGCTTCTTGAAGAAAAGCAGCCGGACGGTGTAATTTCGCTATTTAATGTACGTATTGAAACAGATGAGGCGACATTTTATCGAATTCCCCGTCGGGATTTTTGGGAATGGGTACGCGCAGATATTCAGCTTTTTCGAGTGGTCGACGATTTTTATAAGCGACGGTTGGCACTCAATCTGGAAATCTTGCAGAAAATGACAATAAATGGTAAAAAAGGAGCTGTTTGTGCTTGCATTTATAAGTTTATTGATAATTTCGGTATCCAGAAAAAAGAAGGAATTTTGATTGATTTTCCAATTACAAATGAAGATATTGCTGGATTTTGTGGTATTTCAACACGAACAAGTGTCAATCGAATTATCCACGATTTGAAAGCTGAAAAAGTGATTGATGTGATTGATAATAAAATTATGGTTTATAATGCGCAGTATTTGGAAGATTATATTAGTTGAGCCGCTCATGTGCGGCTTTTTTTGATATAATTGAGTTTGCAACACCAGAAACTAGGCGAAAAGATAAAATGGAACCTGCGCAAGCGCAGAGCCACATTTTCCTGTTTCGCTACGCTTCTTGACGGTGTTGTTCACATCTTGGTATAATTGAGTTCACAGGAGCTGAAGACTGGAAAAAAGATAAATCTTGGAACCTTGCTACGCAAGAACCCAAGATTTCCTATTTTTCAAGTCTTCATTGCGCTCCTGTTCACATCTTGCTATAATTGAATAAGCAAAAATCAGGAGAGGCAAAATGGAAAATCTTAAAAAATTAGTCGGGATAGAAGCGGCAAAATTTGTTAAATCGGGTATGGTTGTGGGACTTGGAACAGGTTCGACAGCGGCTTTTTTTGTGGAAGAAGTGGGACGGCGTGTTCGTGATGAGGGATTAAAAATTACCGGAGTGACGACTTCAAATGTGACAAGCGCTCAAGCAGCTAGCTTAGGGATTCCGTTGAAGTCGATTGATGAGGTGGAACATGTGGACTTGACAGTAGATGGTGCAGATGAGATTGATGCGGCGCTTAACGGAATTAAGGGCGGAGGTGCAGCATTGCTTATGGAAAAGATTGTGGCGACTTATTCGTTGGATTATATTTGGATTGTTGATGAGGGGAAACTTTCTGAGAAATTGGGTTCGTTTAAAGTACCTGTTGAGGTTATTCCTTATGGTTCAGAGCAGATTTTCCGTAAGTTTGAGCGAGCTGGTTATCTACCGACTTGGCGATTATCTGAAAATGGAGAAAAGTTGTTAACAGATATGCAGCATTATATTATTGATTTGCATATTGCGGAGATTGCTGAACCTGAAAAATTAGCACGTGAGCTGGATTTGATGGTTGGTGTGGTAGAACATGGCTTATTTAATGGTATGGTTAAAAAGGTAATCGTTGCTGGTGACAATGGAGTGAGGATTTTGGAGAGATGAAAAATATTTACCTTATGCGCCACGGCGAGACGTTGTTCAATGTGCAGGGCAGAACGCAAGGCTGGTGTGATTCACCATTGACAGAAAAAGGGATTGCAGATGCAAAACGGGCGGGGGAATTCATGAAAAATTTCTCAGTCAAATTTGACCACTTTTACAGTTCAACGCAGGAGCGCGCCTGTGACACAATGGAACTCGTTTTCCCTAATATATCCTACGAGCGATTAAAGGCCTTGAAAGAAATGAATTTCGGACAATTTGAGGGGCATCCGCAGTATCTCGAAGTGGACAATGAACAAAAAGGAACGTTTTTCGCTCAGTTTGGCGGCGAAACGCGTGTGCAAGTGGCAGAGCGAATGATGGGTGCTCTGACGAGAATTTGTCAACAGGCAGATACACAGAATATTTTCTGTGTTAGCCACGGTGCAGCAATGTGGGCAGTTGTGCGACGAATTTACGATAATCAGGTTCCAGCACATCTGAAAGGTTTGCATAATCTTGATATGTTGCATTTTACGTTTGACGAATCGACAGACGAGATTAAGTTTGAGGAGCTACTTCGAACCTTATGAAACATTTATACCTCATGCGTCATGGCGAAACTTTATTTAACGTTCAAAAACGAACGCAAGGCTGGTGTGATTCACCGCTGACAGAAAAAGGGATTGCAGATGCAAAATCGGCACATGAATTTATGAAGCATTTCTCGGTCAAATTTGATGCCTTCTACAGTTCAACTTCTGAACGTGCGAGTGATACACTGGAAATTATTTTTCCAAATGTTAATTACAAACGTTTAAAAGGGTTAAAAGAGATGAATTTCGGCGCATTTGAAGGACAGCCAACTTATCTCGAAGTTTGGGACAAATCAACGTTCTACGCTCAGTTCAATGGTGAAACGCGTGAAGCACTCACAAATAGAATGCTCAAAACGCTAACGGAAATGCTGTCAAATCCGATACACAATAATATTTTTGCGGTAAGTCATGGTGCAGCATGCTGGTTCTTTCTTGAGGACAAAGCAGTTTGTGAGCAGACGAATGCAGAAGGTTTTCATAATCTTGACCTCATGCATTTTGCGTTTGATGGCGAGCATTTTATTTTTAAAGAGATAATAAAAACGGTTTGACAGAATGGTCAAATCGTTTTTTACCAACGTGCAGGATAAATAAAATCTGCTGCGGGTCGTTCTAGCCATTGGGTAATGCACAAAGCAATTTTTATACCCGTAGCAAATTTTGCTGTTTTGAGTGCTGTGAGTTGATTGGCAGTGCAATGAAGCTGTTCGGAAAGGAGCTGCCAAGTTAAGCCATCAGCTTGCCGTTTTTTGTTCATTGCAGCATATAAGTCCTTCAAACGCCAACGTGGTCGGTGTGAAGTGTCACAAATAGGCATAAATTTTCCTTGATTTGACAATCCTGTCAAAAAATTTTCAGGAGCCAAATCTAACCAGCGTAAATAAAATAATGCGTGCTGACAACTGCAAGCTCCCATTTTATCGAGATTTTTAATCGTTGATACACTAATCGGATGATTAGGCATGCCATGTGCATTGCGAGCCGCGTTCAAATCTGTTGCCAAATCCCAAATTGAATTTGCCAGCTCTGTCCAAGTCAAATGCTCTGCCTGTCGCTTCCCGTCAAGTGCTGCAAATAAAGCCTTTCCGTCAAAATCATTTATTGTCCTAGCCATTGTTCCAAGCCCCATCTGTGTGAGCCGCGCTTTAGCTTAGTGAGCGCCGTTTTTGCGTCAAACCACTCGATATGGTTGAAATCTTCCAATGGTGTTTGTGTGAAATTCGCCGAAACGCTGTAAATGTAAGCAGGATTGTAAAAATATTTATCTCGATGAGAACTATAAAAATACTCATCTGCCTGCCCAAAATAATGCTCCAATTCACATTCTGCACCGAGTTCTTCAATTAATTCACGTTTCAATGCGATTTCCTGACTTTCTCCAGGGTCAATTTCCCCGCCAGGAAGTAGCCAGGCACCGTTTGGAGCTTGCACTAGACAGACTTCGCCTGTTTCCCGTGAAACAATCGCATAAACACCAAGCCGCGTCTGATAATCCACGCCAGCCAATTTTTCACCAAAAATTACAACCATAATAACCTCCAAAGACGATTTGACTAATCTGTCAGATTTAACTTAGCAAGTGTCTGCTAATTCCCGCACCTTTTAGGCGGCACTAAGCTCTGCCTTCGTTCTACTTCATTAGTGGGGGAGAAAGAATCCACCACTGCAGAAGCTCACATCTGAGATAAAAAACGCTTACAATAAATTTCTTTATCACTATTCTACCAAAAAGCTTGTAAATTTGATAGAATAAACTATAACTATGAATGACGCAGAAACTTACTTGGTGAGAGCTAATTCGTCCAGTGGACGAATTAGGCTTTAAATGTCCTTGCCTCCCACCAAGTTTAGGTATAACCTCACATCTCTGATATGAGGTTACCCTGTCCACCTATGATATCCATTCGCTCTACCTCCACTTTGCTACACTGTCGATGTTGCAGATAGAGAGAGCGAATCGACAGCTTAACAGCTCAACAGTGCGGTGTATTGTTAAGGTTGCGGATAAAGAGAGCGAAGCTCTTGTCTTTCGTAGCAGCAAAGCCGCGGAGATAGTGGCACTTAATTCCTCGCATAAGCGGGGAATTAGCGCACATTGCTGAGATGAAAATCGTCTCGAGAAGGAATACAGAAATTGAAAAAATTTAACCTCAGTAAAATGATTATTATTGCCTTGCTTATCGTTATCGCTGCATTGTCGGCTATCGTGATTTCGGCAGGGAATTTCAACAAAAATAAAAATCCGGCAGCCATGACACAAGTGATTAACGATGGAACAGGTTTTTTTGACAATATCATTGCCGCTCCAATTCATTTTGTTCAAGACAAGGCAAATGAATTCAGTAATCTCATGGACACTTATAAACAAAATGAAAGCCTGAAAAAGCAACTTTCTGATTTGACGGACGAAAAAAATAAACTTGCCAGCACCGAGTCTGAAAATAAAGAACTCAAATCAGCCTTGAAACTTCAAGAAACTTTGACCGATTATCAAACCGTATCAGCAAATGTCATTACGCGTAATCCTGCTTCATGGGACGATACGCTCGTTATTGACCGAGGCAAAAAAGATGGACTGCAAGATGATATGGTTGTTATGGCAAACGGTGGAATCATTGGTCGAATTACTCAAGTCAATCAAAGCACAGCCAAAGTTGCGTTACTCAGCTCTACTAAAGGTATTGCCAATAAAATTCCAATTCGTCTAGGAACTACGGATAATCCAATTTACGGAATTCTTTCAGGCTATGATAGTCAGCAAAACGCCTACATCGTCAATAATATCAACGGTGTGAGCGATAGCACAAAATTCACCAAAGGCAGTCAAGTCTTTACCAGTGGATTGGGTGGTGGCGGAGTCGGCAGCGTTCGTGACTTGCTTGTCGGTACAATTCTCGGCGAAAAAGACAATAATCAAGGACTTGACCGTCAAATCTATGTCAAACCAGCAACGAATTTCTATGATATTCGCTTTGTCATTGTTGTTGAGCGTCAGACTGGAGGCAACTGATGAGTCGTTTTACCTTTCAGTTTTTCACACCTATTCTTTTCTTTTTTCTGATGCTTTTAGATGGGCAACTTACGCAGCTCATGTCAAATTTAAGTGGTGGAACATTAACTCCAGTGAGTCACCTACTTTTGATATTCATGATTTATTCAGTCACTCAGCACCGGCACAGCTATGTCGTGATTGTGGCGCTTATTATCGGAATTATCTATGACAGCTATTACCTCGGAATTTATGGAATTGCTGCCTTATTGCTTCCACTTATCGCACTTTTTGTGTACAATATACAAAGTACCGTTTTTACAAATCGCTGGACCCGACTTTTTACAATTATCATTATTGTTACAGTTTTTGAAGTTGGTCAAGCTGTTATCATCAGCGCTTTTGGCTTTTCTCAGCTAAATTTTATTGATTTTGTTGTCTATCAATTAGCTCCTACTTTACTACTTAATGTTGTTTTCGCGGTACTTTTACAGTTCCCATTAGAGCATTTGTATAAAATTGGCAAAAGCAATGTGCGCTACAATTAGCAATCAAATTGTTATTGAAATGTAATTTTACGGTGCACTAAGAGTGTTATACTAAAGGCAATCACGAATTTCACAAGGAAGGAAATTAAAAAAACAACCGTATGAAAAAAAGGATTATCTCAACAATTTTGTTGTCAACGGTGTTGCTTACAGCAGCATCAACTGTTGCCCCTGTAATTGCGAGCACAACGGACGATAAAATTTCCCAGCAAGACCAGACCATCAACGCTGCAAAAAGCGCGTCTGCTCAAGCACAAGCTCAAGTCAATGATATTCAAGCAAAAATCAGCAAAATCAAAGCGCAACAAGACAATAACAATAAACAACTTACTCAGTTACAAACAGAAGCTAAGCAACTGAGTAATCAAATCACTACTTTGAGCCAAAACATCCAGGAGCGCAATGTGACTTTGCAAGCACAAGCACGTAGCGCACAGGTTAACAATTCATCATCAAACTACTTGAATGCGATTTTGGATTCAAAATCATTGACTGACGCTATTCAAAAAGTAACGGCGATGGCAACTGTTTCTCAAGCAAATAAAGATATGCTTGACCAGCAAGAGGCTGAAAAAGAAGCCGTCAGCAAAAAGCTGATTCAAAGTCAAAATAATGCTCAAAAATATGAGCAAATTAAACAAGATTTGTCAGCTCAAGCGAATGATTTAAACACACAAACTAAGAATTTAAAAGTTGCTCAGCTCAATTATCAATTAACAATTACAACTGCTGAGGGCACTAAAGCAAAACTTCTTGCAGAAAAAGCAGCAGCAGCAGCGGCAGCAAAACAAGCAGCAGCAGACCAAGCGAAAAAAGAACAAGAAGCAAAGGCTCAGGCGGCAGCAGCAGCGGCAGCACAGAATTCGGCTAATTCATCAAACGCATCAAATAATACGACTAATACAAGTTCTTCGGATACATCAAATGGCGGTTCATCATCGTCAAACACAGGTTCATCCGATACAAGCAACTCAAATAGCTCAAGCAACTCAAATAATTCAAGCAGTAACAATAATAGTTCATCGAATAATAACACGAATACAGGCGGCGGAAATCACACGAGCGACCCTAATAATACATATCCTTGGGGACAATGTACTTGGGGCGTGAAAGATTATCTAGGTGCTAAAGTTCCAAA
>JAJXWC010000122.1 GCA_021781855.1 Bacillota bacterium
AGTGCAAACTTCAAAGTGAAGACGAAATTCGGGATTATCCTTACGTTTTCATGAGTTTTACCTTTTTTGAGCCGACTTCTATGGAGAATGGGAGCGAATTCTGGCAAGATTTCGGTAATGAGCGTCTCGCTTTCAAACATTATTTTGTTCAAACACCGACAAAACAGACCTATTATTTTTCAGAACAGCCCCGCGAAATCATGGATATCCCAGTCGAGTCTTTTCATCATCAGCTCACTCAAATGCCCGAAAATCTCAGCAACTGGAAAAAACTTTTCACTCAAATTCAAGAAAATATTCAAGCAGACAAAGTCAAAAAGGTCGTAGCTTCACGCGAAGTCATCTTCGAGAGCAGTACACCTTTTCATATTGAAAGCATTTTGCAAAACCTCATTCGGCAAAATCCCGCTTGTATTACTTTCGCCTATCAAAAAGGAAACCGTACTTTTTTAGGGAGCACACCTGAAATCCTCGTCCAGAAAAAAGGTAAATATATCAGTAGTTTTGCGCTTGCTGGCACCATTTCCAAAACGATACCGAACGCCGCACAAATCCTCCTTGCTGACCCGAAAAATCGTATCGAGCACCAAATTGTGATTGACAAAATCCGCAAAAAAATGCAGGAAAACGCAGAAACAGTGAGCACAGGACCTACTCATATTCTTGACTTAAAGAATGTTCTTCATCTCAAAACTGCCCTCAAAGCCGAAAATTCTGAACGCTCGCTCCTTGATTGGGTGAAAATTCTTCATCCGACACCTGCTCTCGGAGGCGAACCAAGTGAATTTGCGCTTCGTCTGCTCCGTGAAAATGAAGGTTACGAGCGTGGACTCTATGCCGCACCCATCGGCATCGTCGCTCCAGACGGCGATGGGACCTTTGCCGTCGGTATTCGCTCTGCTTTGATTTTGGACAATCAACTCCACGCTTTTGCAGGCGGTGGCATCGTGGCAAATTCGCAACTGGACGATGAACTGCGCGAAACCCAACTCAAACTCAAGACTATTTTGGAGGCACTCTAACTCATGAACAATGAATATCTCGCCACTTTCGTGGACGAACTTTATCAGCTCGGCGTGCGTGAAGCCGTTTTTAGTCCCGGCTCACGCTCTACAGCACTCGCTTTACTTTTTGAACATTACGGAAAGTTTACAACTTTTGTCAATATTGACGAACGCTCCGCTGCCTTTTTTGCCCTAGGAATTGCCAAAGGAAATGAGCGACCTGTCGTTGTCGTCTGCACTTCTGGCTCGGCTGGTGCGCATCATTTTCCTGCTGTTGTCGAAGCAAAATTCAGCCATGTTCCGCTCATTATCCTGACTGCCGACCGACCTTCTGAGCTGCAATTTGTCGGTGCGCCGCAGACTATTGACCAGACGCGTCTTTTTGGCGATTTTGTGACTCATTTTGAGACCTTGCAGCCACCTGCTCCCAAAGATTTTTGGACTTATCCACGAAAAGTCGCTCAGCGTGCTTACCTCGGCAGCCTAAAAAATGCCTGCGGTCCTGTTCAGATTAATGTTCCGCTACGCGACCCATTGATTCCTGATTTAAATGCCGAAAACTATGAGAAAGGACGTCCCACTCATCCTTTTCGGTTGTTGAGCACAAAAGATTTCCCTCAACCCCTCCTTTCTGGAAAAACGCTGATTTTAGCAGGACCTGATGCGAGCTCGACCTATCAAGAAGCCCTCATTGCGCTTTCCGAGGAGCTTCATGCCCCGATAGTCGCTGACCCGCTGTCTAATTTGCGCAATTTTGCACACAAAAACATCATGGACAGCTACGATGCTTTTTTGACGAGCAAGGAAGTGCAAAATACCTTACAAGCCGACACGATTTTACTTTTCGGACAAATGCCTGTTTCCAAGCGCCTGCAGCAATTTGTTGGGGCTTTTCAAAAGAGCGAATTTATCCAAATTGACCCGCTCCTTGACTACCGAAATTCCTCGCAGACAACAACAGCACTGGTCAAAAGCGATGTCTTGAGCTTTTTGAGCACAATAGACACGACAAACATTCAAAATAAAGACACGAGCTATCTTCGCCTCTGGCAAAATTTTCAAAGCAAAATGCGAGCAAAATTAGATACTGTATCTGCAGAAACTCAACCTTTCGAGGGACATCTTGTCCAATTGCTTCAGAAAATGATGCCCGAAAATAGCCAACTCCTCATCTCTAACAGTATGGAAATTCGTGATGTGGACTATTTTTGGAAGGCAAAACATCAAAGCGTTAAACTCTTTGGAAACCGTGGTGTAAACGGCATTGATGGCACTGAGTCGACAGCGCTCGGACTCTCGACAACGGGCAAGGCGACGGTACTTTTGACGGGTGATTTGTCCATGCTACACGACATGAACGGTTTGATTGTCGGCAAAACAGAGCAGCTCAATCTGACGATTATCCTCTTTAACAACGACGGTGGCGGGATTTTTCATCATCTCGCCCAAAACGGCGTGCCCCATTTTGATTATCTTTTTTCAACACCGCACAGTCTTGATTTTTCAGGACTGGAACGCCTTGTAAATTTAGATTATCACTTGATTGAAAATGACGCAGATTTCGAATCATTTTTTAGACACTCCATCCAAAATAATGGTGTTCATCTCCTTGAAATCAAAACAGACAAAACTAAAAGTTTAGCATTACATCAAAAATATACAAATTATGAAGATTAAAGATTACCATATCAACTTCTTGGGTTAAGTTAAAAAGTCTGATCACTCAGGCTTTCTAACTTTATTTATTAAGTTTTGCGAAATATTCAAGTGTTCGTACAAGCTGTGAAGTGTAGCCCATTTCATTGTCATACCAGGAGACAGTTTTCACGAGCTGCACCTCCCCGACAGTAGTAACTTCCGTCTGTGTAGCATCAAAGATAGAGCCGTGCGTATTTCCGACAATATCGCTAGAGACGATTTCATCCTTGGTATAACCGAAACTTTCGTTGGCGACAGCTTTCATAGCAGCATTGACTTCATCTACCGTTACTTTTTTCTCTAAAATAGAGACAAGTTCAGTCACAGAGCCAGTTGGGACAGGGACGCGTTGGGCGTGCCCTTGTAGTTTTCCGTTAAGTTCTGGTAAAACAAGCCCGATAGCTTTTGCTGCGCCTGTAGAATTTGGTACAATATTAGCCGCCGCTGCACGTGCTCGCCTAAAATCCCCTTTACGATGCGGACCATCAAGAGTCATTTGATCTCTTGTGTATGAGTGCACGGTCGTCATTGTTCCCGCAAGAATTCCAAAAGCTTTATTGACTGCATCTGCCATGGGAGCCAAGCAATTCGTCGTGCAAGAAGCGCCTGAAACAACAGTTTCTGTGCCGTCCAAAATTGTATGATTGGTATTAAAGACAATCGTCTTAACATCATTACCGCCTGGGGCTGTTAAAACGACTTTTTTAGCTCCTCCATTTGCGTGTAAATGTAATTCAGCTTTTTCTTTACTTGTGAAAAATCCCGTTGCTTCCAAGACGATTTCCACGCCAGAGCTCGCCCAATCAATCTTTTCAGGGTTGGCTTCAGCAGTCACTTTGATAAATTTGCCATTGACTTCAAATCCTGTTTCTTTCACATCGACTGTCCCCTCAAAACCACCTTGTGTAGTATCGTATTTGAGCAAATGAGCCAGCATAGCAGCATCTGTCAAGTCATTGATGTGAGCTACTTCAACACCTTCAACATTTTCAATCCGGCGAAGCGCCAGACGTCCAATACGGCCGAAACCGTTAATTCCAATTTTGACTACCATAAGTAGTACCTCCTTTATTTATTTTTTTGTAATGAGCGATTATAGAGATTATTCGCGATAAGGGCAGCGATAACAAGAAGTGCGCCGACAATCTCGAAGCTGCCGAATCTGTAGCCCAGAAAGGCATTGACGACAAAGGCGGTGATGGGGACGAGGTTCATGAAAAGAATACCGTTGAGCGTGGTGATTTGGCGATTGCCGAGATTCCACGCGAAGAGGGCAACGATGCCTGCGGGGATAATCATGTAGGCGAGCTCCCACTGGATATGACTGATCTGCGCCAGTGTCGGAAAAGTCAGCCAGCCTGCTAAAGTCGCGATGGTGAGAAGCGCGATGACCGAAACCATGCCTAGAATCGTCGTAATCGCCGAATAGCGCAAAATCGACCAATCAGGAAAACTCGCAACACCTGTGGAATAGATGACCCAGCAGAGCGCGCCTAGCAAGATGACGAGCGCTGGAAATCCTGCAGAAACCAATATGGCTAGATTTCCTTGTGTCACAACCAGTACCACGCCGACCAGTGCGACAAGCATGCAGAAAAAGGCGACGGCGGTCGGTTTGTTGCGTTTCCAGACCCAAGCGACGAGTACGGCGAGAAGCGGCTGCACCGCCATCGTGACCGAGGCAATGACCGAGCCAGCGTTGCCCGCGAGCGCCTGTCCCCAAAAAACGAGGAAGGAAAATCCTGCAAAAGCCGATGTGCCAAGAAGCCAGAGCGAGAGCAGATGCCCGTCGGTCTTGAAGGCTTTTTTGCCCTCAATGAAAAAGAGCAAAATCGCAAGCAGAATGGCAACCGAGCCGTAACGCAGCAGCGTGAAGTAGAAAGGGTCGATGACCTTGAGCGCTGCATTCATGACGGGAAACATGCCGCCCCAGAAGACAACGGCAGTCAGGCACATGAGCGCGCCTGTCAGATATTTTTTGTTCATTGTGAATCCTCCAACTTAAAGTATTTTACTTTCCCAGAAGGTATCTTGATATTTTTAGACATCTTTCCCTCCCATGATTGCAGTATAACATGTTATAATAGCATTGTGAATTGTTTATTTTGCATAGTTAATATGATAATCATGCATACCAAGGAGAGCGATAACTATGGGATTTCAGAATCTATCTGCAGAAATGTTGACTACCTTTGTTGCAATAAGTGATGCAGGGAGTATTAGTAAAGCAAGTGAAGCTTTATTTGTTGACCAATCGAGTATCAGTAGGCGGATAAGACAGTTAGAACTGGAATTAAATGTTACGCTATTTGAAAGAAGCAGTAAGGGTGTCAAATTGACTAGCTCTGGAACTATTTTCTATGAATTTGCACAAAAATTTATAGTCGATTTGTCCATCCTTTCAGAAAAATTGGATCCAACAGCGGGAGGGTTGGAGTCAATCAGAATTGGAACTTTCGATAGTATTACATCAAGTATCTATCCACATTTCTTTGGAAATGAAATTCAGCACTTAAAGCAAGTATTGATTTCTAACGACACCTCAAGATTGATTGAAAGCTATAATGACAGACTATTGGACGCTATTATTGTTGATACGGACTTTGAATCTGAAATTATTTCGCCAGCAAATAGAGTTAGTTTGTTTTCTGAGCCATATTATGTCGTTTATTCCTTGCAAAATAAAAATGAGATTTTATTTGAAAATAGTATTATTAGTGCGGAGATGCTTAAAAAGATGGAAATTTTTCTTTATCCGAGTACCTGCCCTATACACAGAAAAATAGTTAGTTCTTACAAGAATATGCAACTTCCTGTTATTCATCAATTAGAATTTTCGTCTTCCTCAATTAGCTTTGTTATGCATACGGCAATGGTAACCATATTACCAAAGTCTGTTGCCATCAATTATGTGACGAGGAACATGTCAAAGCTTGGCATGAGACAATTAGAATCAAAATTTGATCGTTATATTTCCCTTTTCACGCGCAACGATTCTATTCAGGATTTACTTCTGGAGGCTGGATTGGCCATATAAAAAACAATCTTTGAGACTATTCTCAAAGATTATTTTTATCGTTAGTATCCAGTTTTTGAATGGCACTTATCCCCATCTGCTCAATCGTTTGAAGTTGTCGGATTGCCAGTTGGTTCAAGAGTCTCAATCTTTCAGGCTGAGCCTTGCCTTCCTCAATCAAAACCGCATTGTAACTCTCCATGTTGGCGAGGACGAGGAGCTGATTGAGCGTAGCGCCATCTCTCATATTTCCCTTTTCAGTCGGATTCTCAGCCCGCCAGTCTTTCGCCGTTTTGCCAAACAATGCGACATTGAGCACATCGGCCTCTGTCGCATAGGTCAATGAAATTTGCTGCGCTGTAAGTACTTGAGGGATGAGGTGTTCCTTGATGGCATCGGTGTGAATTCGATAATTGAGCTTTGAAATCTCACGGTTCAGGTTCCAGTTGAGTGATAGGCGGCTACTTTCATCATTTTTTAGTCGCTGGTAGTCTTTGATAATGTAAAGTTTGAATTCCGCCGAAATCCATGAGGCAAACTCAAAGGCAATATCAGAGTGCGCATAGGTGCCACCATATCGTCCAGACTTAGAAACGATGCCGATGGCGTTGGTTGTCTTAATCCATTTTTGAGGAGACAGGGCGAAAGCATTAACCCCAGAAGCATTTTTAAACCCCTCGAATTCGATGGGTTTAAACTCGGCATTGTGGAGCTGCTCCCAAAGCCCTAGAAATTGAATTGTATCTTTGAGCCGCATCCAGTTTGAGATGACTCCTGTTGGGTCATCGCTTTGATAGCGGGCAATATCTGTCAGAGAGATAAACTCGTCTTGAAAATTATCGGTATAGATCCCGATAGTAAAGCCATCCGCATGAATTGTTTCTTTGATTCGTTTTCGTGTCATGAAGCCTCCTGAAAAATTTCTCTCCTACCATTATACCATAGCTAGTGGAGCTTTGGATATGTTACAATAAGTATATGATTACGATGAAAAACCATTACCACATTGAACAACGCGGCACAGGCCAGCTCCTTTTTGCCCTGCACGGCTTTAGCGAAGACAGCAGCACTTGGGCGCGCTTATGTCTGCCTGACGTTCGGATTGTTGCGATAGATTTGATCGGTCATGGTCGCTCGGCAAAACCGACCGAACTTGCGCCTTACGAACTGAGCGCGATATTAAGCGATTTGCGCGCAATTTTTGCGGATATTTCACAAGGCGAACCCTACAGTCTCTTGGGCTATTCAATGGGGGGACGCTTG